>NZ_JAGDXD010000015.1 GCF_023256255.1 Caldivirga sp.
CCGTGTTGAAGTCTGAAACCTTCGGTATTGAGTCCCTTGTGAACAGTATGTTCTCAGGCTTCAAGTCACCGTGAACAATACCCTACTATGTATGAATCTTAAAGCCTCAGCAATACTTGACGCTAGTTTAATACATTCAGCTTCACTAATGCCTCTGTTCATTAAATCCCTTAATGTTAATTCACCATACTCATAGACGAGAACTGGGGGATCAATACCATAACCAATTAAACTAATAATATTTTTATGATTTAAGTTCAATAAGATGTTGAGTTCATTCTTAAAGGCATTAAGACCCCTGACGGCAGTAGGCTTAATGCCGCGTTCAACATAATCCCTGAGATTAATGGGAACCTTAAACACAAGCCTAGAGCCATTATAATCAATAACATAAGCGCAAGAAAAACCACCACAGGCAAGAAATCTTAAGCCTCTGTTCCTTAGTAATCTTGGCTAGGTCCAGTAGGCTGCAGTCAACCACGAAACCACAACAACGCAGGGGTATATACGCCTAACGTAACTATAGCCACGTCGAAATGTAACAAGTTGAAAGAAACATTCAATCCCAAGACCTTAATCTGGCGGGCCCGGTGGGATTTGAACCCACGACCTACGGCTTAGGAGGCCGCCGCTCTAATCCATGCTGAGCTACGGGCCCACTGAATCTAATCATCTGTGCAGGGGTTTATGAATATTTTCCTTCATAAGTGGCTTTTAAGCGCTCACCATGATTAACTGCGGCTTTACACTTAAGTGTAGGTAAACACCGCGAAAAGCCTGCCCCCAGGTTTATATGGTTTCTCACCAATGTCCGAGTACGTCTCGATGAGGCTCCATCCCGCTCTTAAGGCTAACTCTCTTAATTCACTCAGTGAATATATTCTTAGTAATAGTTGGGTATTGGTTATGAGTCTTAAGGTGTACTCATCCTTATCTCTAATGTAATAACTCCAGTCAACCTTAACACTACTCAATGCCTGATTTAGCTTAAACCTTTGTATGATTAAGTGATTCCCAATTTCATTAATAATGCTTTTTCCTGCATTATTAATGTAGTACTCCTTATCAACAGTATCTATTATTAGTAATGAACCTGGTTCTGAAACATCATGTACTTGTTTAAGTATTGAGATATCTGTTTCATAATCATAGTAGCCTATTACTGTTGTGAACATAAATAAGGTAACATTAAATGGAGCGTAATTCTTAACAACACTGCTTAACTCCCTAGCGTCTCCCAGTAGGAAAACCACGTTATCATTAATCCCCTCCCTGGCGGCCCTCTTAATGGCCTCATTAATGAAATCCAGCGATATGTCTAGGCCTATTACTTTGAAGCCTAACTTAGCTAAAGGTATAGCCACCCTACCTATCCCACTTCCAACATCCAGTATCCTGCAGTTCCTTAACCCCCTCCTACTTAAGTAATCGGCAAGTTTAACTGCCGTTTCCTCGCCCTCCTTTAGCATTGCCTCACTGCTTAATACCTTTACGTAAAGTTCAGCATTCCTTATGAAAAAGTCATTAACCCACTCCACCGGTTTAAGCTTGTTTAAGTTTAATTAATTTATTCCCTATTAACAGGGTTTCGGCTAGAGGAAGCCTTTAGATTTCAGAAACGCGTACTCAGCCGTGCATTATAAATCACTTTTAATAAGACCTTTCAGTGTGTAGTACATTTATTACATGGACGTAAGGTTATAATATACGACGAGAATAATGAAATATGCCAATAATTAGTATAAGATAAGAGTAGATGATGAGTTGAAGAAAAAGATGGACGAGCTCAGCTACATTAACTGGAGTGAGGTAATAAGGAGGAAAATTGAAGAGGTCATTGAAGAGGAAGAGAAAGAAAGAGAAGGATTATAAGAGAATTGCCGAAGCCTCACTTAAGTCATGCGAATTCTCTCTGAATTACGGGGAAAGAAGCCTGAGGAAGTTATAAGGGAATGGCGTGATAAGAATTGGCAGTTATAGATGCCTCAGTAGTGATAAAGTGGTTCGCTAACGAGAATTACAGTAAAGAAGCACTTTTACTAAAGGAGGCTTACGTTAAGGGTTTAGAGGACTTATCGGCACCATGTATCCTCCCCTTCGAGGTATTAAACGGGTTAAAATATACTTATAATCTGGGAGAAAAGGAATTACAAGAGGTAGGTAAGATCCTATCCGATTTTCAAATAACCTTCTATCCCCTTGATGAGATATTAAACGATACAGTCTCCCTATCCCTCAAGTACGGAATAACTATTTATGATTCGGCAGTTAATATAACAGTGGATGCAATTCAGGTTACACTTATAAGCCATGTTTCAAGTTATTACGGGTCTGAAAACGACTAAAATTACTGGGCTTATCCTTACCGTAGTCACCTTTAATCCTAAAGGAAACCATTCCTTCTCCAGATGCCATAACACTTATCGGTATCACAGTCTCATCTTCTCTTCATATGTAAAATTAATGATAACTAGATTAACAGAGTTAGTTAAAAAGTCGGACTTTCAGTGGGGTTTCATGAATTTGTATTCAACCTCTTGTCCTCATTCCCCTTGTCCGGCTCCCCAACCTAGGCATGGGGAAGAAGGAGGAGTGATGAGGCCAAGTGACTAATAGCCACGAAAAACAACTATTAATCGCAATGAAGGCTGAACTCTAATCCCTTACCGCTTTACATTTGATTATACATGCCTATTGAAGGTGTTCAACATTGATAAACTTCCAGCTTAATAATGCATCTAAGTTGAAAATTGAGGAAGGATAATTGACCGTAAACGTGGTTAAATGACTAGCATACTAAAAATAGGTTCTATGCCTCATGGTGTAGGTGTCATATCTTAGTGTTCAGAAATGTTTTAAAGGGGTTTCCTATCAGTGGCCTGTGCCTAGGATTGTGAGAATTAGGATTTGGGGGACTAACACTGATTCGGTTGATGGGTTGGCTAGGGATATTACCGGTATAGCTAAGAAGCTTGGAATTAGGGTTAGGGGACCAATACCATTACCCACTAGGCGACTTATGGTAACTGTGAGGAGGGCTCCAAGTGGTCAAGGCTACCACACGTATGATCATTGGGAAATGAGGATACATAAGAGGGTTGTGGACATGGATGCTGATGAGAGGGCCCTTAGGCAATTAATGAGACTTAGAATACCTGAGGATGTTAAGGTTGAGATTGAGTTAATAGGTTAATTTTAAATTTAAATTAAGCACTCCAAATTAACCTAGGTCTCAATCTCCTTCTCAGTTGCCCTCCTCTTAACAGCCCTATCAAAAACAATCCAATTCCTATACCATTCCTCATTAGCCTTTCTTAGCTCTGTTAATATTGCCTTTGTTAAATCCTTAGCCGATACCTTATCACTATCAATGAACCTACACTCAATTCGTCTAGCAATTTCCCTAGCTTTATCCAAGGGAGCCCCAGTCTTAAGTATACTGACAACTATCTTCTCCACTACGAAGGGTTCCTCAGTTCCATCCCTTTTAACCACTGTATTTACCATAATTCCGATAAACGCTATAAGCAAATATAAATATTTCTACTACATTAATTCATAAAGTATAATAGATATGCTGCTTCACTTTTAGTATTATCAATTCAATATCATGGTCCCCGGGATTACAGTGAAGGTATTTACTAAGCTAATTTGTGAACGGAGGTAGTTCAGTAACTTGGTTCAGTAACGCTCATTAATTAGCCCAGAATGCCTTTGTTCTAACGTAATCTCTTTCAGCCTCAAGAATGTTTAGGAATAATTCATCATCATTACTAATGTTGCTCAGTATTCTCTTAACAGTGGTTGTACCAACACCATAGGCTGAGAGCGCTATTAAGCCTCTGTAACCGTGATCCATTATTATCCTAGCCCTCTCCCTAAGTTCATTAAGGTACTCCTCCTCATCAGTGCTAAGTTGTAGACCCCTCCTAGCCCTCATTACTAGCTTAATGGCCTTATCCACATCCTCATCTCTATGCTTAAGTATTGTTAAGGTCTTCATACCGCATTTCGGGCATTTAAGCTCCATTCTAATTACACTACTTACCTTACCTGTCACGTGCCATCCGCATCGTAGGCATAGGAGCGTCACCTCCTTATTCATTATCCTCTTCTTAATAGAATCAACGATTATGTTCCTAGGAACCTCATCAGTGGTTATTGACCTAGTACCTAAGCCACCCATTACCATTAACGCTAGTTTAGATGGTTTCCTAGCCAGAAAGTTTAACTTAATCACCCCCTCCTTAACACCATTAATGAAGTGTTTGAGCGCGTTTAAGTCAAGCTTATCCACTTCAATCTCATTAATAACCTCATTATCCAGCAGTGATCCATTATAAACCCTAGTTAACCTATCAACATTAACGTCAATAGTACCCTTAGGTAATACCCCCATTCTTCTGGCTACATGAATGAACCTGTACCTATACAGGTTACTATTCTTAATAACATTCCTCAAAGTCTCCTCAACATTCTTAACATCCTCCTGAAGCGCACTCCTTATGACCTCAGGGTTAATTGGCCTGGGGGTTTTCATAATAACCCTATAGGGATCCCTAACGTAGGAGATTGAGAGGGCAAGCCTACCCGTTAGGTAGCCTGTTAAGTATAGGCCAAGGGCCTCATTACCCTTAGTGCCTAGGCAGGAGTGAATAACTATTAGGTTGCTTGAGTACTCTATTAATACTTCATTAGTGTCAGGGTATTTACCCCTTAGGTCATTTGACAGTTCCTTAACATCATTAAGGAGTTCATTGGTATCCATTAACTTAATTCTATTAATGTTAACTAAGGTACCATTAGATAATAGCCTTCTTCTCAATTTACAAACCTCCTGAGCCACTTCATAGGAGACTGGTATTTCATCACCAATCCACTCAGGTAACTCACCTTCGCCGCTCCTTAATTCATCCAATGTAACGATTCCCTCATCCTTATCAATAGCTATAACCCTCCATAATCTACCAGCTAGGACTATTACCTTATTCTGCTCTAGGGTTAAGGCGAAGTCCTCATCAAGTTCACCTATTGTTGACTTATCCATGTAGTTGATTGCCTTAAATCTCCTCTCATCAGGTATCATTGACACGTTTTGAAGATAATAAACCCTTAACCCCCTCCTATTCTTTAAGACACCATCGTAACTACCTATTAGTCTTAATTCCCTTGAGGAGAATTCAATGAGTTTCATTAAGTCACTTAGCGATAGTGAGGAGTAGGGATGCGCCCTCTTAATGATCCTGTAGGCATCATTAATTGTGACTGATCCCCCATGGTCAAGTATTATACCAGCGAGTTGATGAAGTAGAACATCCATAGCCCCTGCATGGTATGGGTAATCACCCTCCAATTCACCTTCAATAGCCCTCCTGGCTAATACCAGGGATTCGATGTAGTCATCAGGTGTTACAGTGAACACATGCCCCTTAGCAACCCCACCAACCTCATGACCACTCCTCCCAACCCTCTGAATTAACCTATCACTCTGCTTAGGACTCATGTACTGTACTACGGCTTCAATGCTACCAATGTCTATGCCTAACTCAAGGCTTGATGTTGATACAACCACCTTAATTCCCCCACTCCTAAGCCCCTCCTCTACCGCCTCCCTCCTTTCCCTACTTAAGGAGCCGTGGTAAACCTCCACGCCATTAATAATCTTCTTTAATTCAGTACCCAGGAGTTCAGCCATATCCCTAGTATTAGTGAAGAGGAGTACTGAGCCCTTATACCTATTAACTACTTCACTAATTCTTCTGGCTGCCTCCTCAACATCCCCATCAGGCCTTAGATAATGTATTGTTAACTCCATGGTTCTTGAAACATCATTAACATTAACAATCCTCACCCTCCTCCCAACTCCACCCACCAATGATGATGCCAACTCCAAGTCACCTATAGTTGCTGAGAGTGCAATCCTCTGAAACTCACCAGCCAACTCCACTAGCCTCTCAAGGCCAACTGACAATTGAATCCCCCTCTTACTGCCGAGGAGTTCATGAACCTCATCTATTATGACCCAGCCAACACCCCTAAGCCAATTCCTCATTACTGGTGAAACTAATAGTATTTGGAGGGTTTCAGGTGTTGTTATTAGTATTTGAGGTGGACTCCTCCTCTGCCTATTCCTCTCACTACTCGTTGTGTCCCCGTGCCTCACAGCTATGGTTAAGCCAAGTAACCCACTCAGTTTACGTATTCTCTGCTCCAAGTCCCTATTAAGTGACTTAGCTGGCGTAATGTAGAGGACCCTTACTCCCTCCCTCACCCCTGAGTTAAGCAGCATTGAGAGCACAGGCAGTAACGCTGCCTCAGTCTTCCCTGTACCAGTGGGTGATGATATTAACGTGTGTTCACCGGTTAAAACTATGGGTATGGCTAACTCCTGAACCTTAGTGGGCTTCACATAACCTAATTCCTTAACAGCCTCCTTAACCTTAGGATGCAGTAATTCGAATGAATTAAGCACCATGAGGTTAACCCAATATCCCTTAAAAAACCTACTCAGTTTAGGCAAATATGAAGATTGAGTTTAAGAGTGAGGAGTGGGGTAGGATCATAATTGTTAATGGGATTGAGGTTGGTAGAATTGTAGATAATGTTATTTCCCTAGACATATATTCCCCTCAATTCACCGAATCAGGGAACAGAATTGACTTAGGTTGGGCTGGCTCCCTAATGTACAGTAGGGTTAACATGGGTAATCACGTGGTTGAATTAATTGGCCATGAACATGATGGTTTAAGGGAATTAATAAGTGTAAGAGTAATATTAAATGGGGAGGTTAATGATGACGAATTATCATTAATTATCTTGAATATGATGAGGCAATACATGGATAAGGAATTACTAGGTATGATTGAGCGGCATTCATGATTGATTTCAGTAATGGGAATGATATCTCCTAATTATTTCACTTAATTTAATGCAGCCTCATTAAGATTTATATACAGTAATGTGTTCCACTGATGATGCTTTGGCTAGTATTCACCACGGGCGCATGCAACTTAAGGTGCAGCTACTGCGGTGGCTCCTTTAACCCAAAGGTAGTGCCCTGGAGGATCAATTATAATCCAGTTAAGCTGAAGGAGTTGATTGAGAAGGATAATAACGCCACTGTAATATTCTATGGTGGGGAACCACTACTTAATCCACGCTTCATAATGTGGATGATGGATAACGTTAAGGCTAATAGGTGGGGGATTCAAACCAATGGAACATTAACTGAATTACTGCCCAGTGAGTACTGGAGAAGGATGAGTGTCGTGCTTCTATCAATAGATGGTAGAAGGGAGGTTACTGACGCTCACAGGGGCTTCGGCGTGTATAATCGTGTTGTTAAGGCCTTAATGAGGCTTAAGTCAATGGGCGTTAATAGGTTAATAGCTAGAATGGCGGTAACGCGATTAACGGACATATACATTGATGTAACGCATTTACTTAATGTTGGCTTCAACTTGGTTCACTGGCAACTGGACGTTATATGGGATGGTAAGTGGGATGTATTAACGTGGGCTAAGTCAAGTTACCTACCTGGGGTGAGGAGGCTTGTTGAATTATTTCTAAGTAACCTAAGGGAAGGCAGGGTCATCGGTATAGTACCCATACTTGGGGTTTTATCAGCATACCTACATAAACCATACAGGGGACCACCCTGTGGTGCAGGGTATAGTTCAATTGCTGTTTCGACTGATGGTAGGGTTTTATCATGCCCAATTGCTGTTCATGAGGATTGGGCAGTGTTAGGTAATGTTAACACGGGCTTTAATTTAATTGGCATTGAGTCTCAGTTACCTGAAATGTGTAAGACATGTGAGTATAGGCAATACTGCGGTGGTAGATGCCTATACGCCATTAAGGAGGGTGAGAGGTACTGGGGTTTAGATGGCGTATTGACTGTTGATTACGTCACTAAGGAGACCATAAGAACCATACTTGAGATTGGGCCTGAGGTTAAGGAACTAGTAAATAGGGGTGTGGTTAAATTAAGTGACCTATACTATGACCCAATCCTGGACTCCACCGAAGTCATACCGTAGGCATTAAGGAATAACACTTAATAGTGTGGGTGGATTTAATTAAGGCATGTTGAATCAATTAAAGGGTAGGAGTCTACTCAGTTGGCTTGACTACACACCACAGGAGGTGTTAATGTTACTTAACCTGTCTAAAAGCATGAAGGAGAGGTATTACTTGGGTGAAAGGTACATTGGTGTTCACCATGGTAAGACACTTCTCATGATATTTGAGAAGCCTAGTACAAGGACAAGGATTAGTTTCGAAACAGCCGCGTGGCAACTCGGCATGAAGACTATTTACAGTAATCCCCAGGAGCTTCAATTAGGTAGGGGAGAGACTGTTGAGGATACCGCTAGGGTGGTTTCAAGGATTGTTGATGGTATAGCAGCCAGAGTCTTCAGCCACTCAACATTAATTAAATTTACCCAGTACTCTCAAGTACCTGTTGTGAATGCCTTAAGTGATGAATGCCACCCAACCCAAGTATTGGCTGATGCGTTAACTTTATGGGAAGTTAAAGGTAAGGTTAATGGAATTAAATTAGCTTTCGTAGGTGATGGGGATAATAACATGGCCCATAGCTTAATTGCAATAGGGGCTAGGTTGGGATGGGATATTAGGATAGTGTCGCCTAAGAGGTATTGGCCAAGTAGAAGGTATGTTGAGGATGCTGAGGATTTAAGTAAGAGAACCGGTACAGTACTTACTGTGACGGAATCCATTGAGGAGGGGGTTAAGGGTGTTGATGCAGTTTACACTGACGTATGGGTATCAATGGGTATGGAAAAGGAGACTGAGGAGAGAATGAAACTGTTTAAACCATACCAGGTTAACCAAGGTTTAATGAGTATTGCAGGGGAGAAAGCCGTATTCATGCATTGTTTACCAGCTCATAGGGGTCTTGAGGTTACTGATGATGTAATTGACTCGCCTAAGAGTGTCGTGTGGCAGCAGGCCGAGAATAGGCTTCACACAGCTAAGGCTATATTAGCTGCCTTGATTAGGTAAGGTAGGATGAGGTTATTTTAAAGGAAATGCCCTAACTTAAATTTAAAACATTAAATTAATTTATAGGCCTTAACCATGAACTGCCTAATCTTCGGCATTGCATTCTCCACATGCCAAACAGGATTCACGAAAACTATTAACCAACCCTTATCAGTCATGTTGAAGAAGGCGATTTTGAAGTTTGAGTATTTTATGAGAATGTAGTTAAAGGAGCCGAGGAGGTCATCGGAAAGCTTTCGAGATCTTTGAGCAACCTCTAGGAGGCTCATGACGTTTCTAAGGGATTTTAATGTTAATGTTGTTGGTAAATGATGTATTATTGGAATATTATTGGAATCTATTATGGCTGCTCCAACAATCATTTCTCCATCTATAAGCTCACTGAGCATAAGCTTCTTAAGCTCCATCTGCGGTGTAGTCTGCTCCGCAGATTTAGCATCTGGTGATACATATATTACAATACTTCACCACCTCTACTAAATATTTTACACACGCAGCTTAATAAACTTTTAGCTCAATGAACCGCCATGACGCCGCCCAACAATAATCCAGCGTATATTTAACGTGTAGTTCAATAAAATAACTAAAGAACATTTAATAAGCTTACGCTTAATAGCTGGTTAATGACTGAGGTTGTTTATGAGCAAAGCATTATAGGTAACGGTAACATGCTTGCTGTTATCGGTGGTAAAGGCGAGTTAAGGTACTTATTTTACCCAAGTAAGTCATTTCCACAGAACATTCACTCATCATTACCTGGAATATATAGGAGAGGTTACTTCAGTTGGTTGACGGATTGGGGTGATATTAGACAGAGATACGCTGCCCCAGGGGTTTTGGAGACCGTGTTCAGGAGTGGGGATGCTTCAGTTAAGGTTACTGACTTCGTGCTTCATAGTGAAAGTGTCCTTATCAGGAGGTTTGAATTCAGCATACCGGGTGAATTCAACTTCATATACTACACTTCCCCTCAATTATGGGAAACCCACACCGCTGATGCAGCATACTTTGATGAGAGGTATGGTGCAGTTGTTGACTATAAGAGGGGTCTTACCCTAGTTGTCTCAGGGGATAAGATACCTAATGGGTATCAGATTGGTCAATTAGGTTCAGGTTCAGATGCGTTCACTGATGCCTATGATGGTGAACTCAATATGAATAAGCTAAGCATATATGAGGGTTTTAGGGGAGTCAACTTCGCGTTAATGTGGAGGCTTAGGGATGAGGAAACATTAACAATGTACTTCGTCCTAGATAATAGTGAGGAAGCTGCATTAAGGGAGTTAGCTAAAGTTAAGGCCATGGATTGCTGCGTACTAGGCCATAGTGTCGCTGATCACTGGAATAATTGGGTTAGTAAGATTAGGCTGAGTGGTGTTGTTAATGAAGATATGGTAAAGCAGTCCGCATACGTAATTAAGATGCTTCAAGACTCAGGAGGAGCCTTCATAGCAGCACCAACCGTGTGGCCAGATTATAGGTATTGTTGGCCTAGGGATGCTGCTTACTCGGCAATGGCACTAGACGTACTTGGTTACCATGATGAGGCTGTTAAGTTCATTAATTGGGCTGTTAAGTCCCAGGGCGAGAATGGAGCCTTCTACCAGAGGTATTACGCTGAGCCAGGGCTTAAGGCCCCCTCATGGTCATTTCAAATAGATGAAACAGCTTCAGTAGTGCTTGCCACTTATGTTCACTTCAAGTTAACCCTAGATAGGCAGCTTCTCAAGAATGCTTGGATAATGATTAGGAAGGCTACGGAGTATTTAGCAGCTAATGTGAGTGATGATGGGTTAACAACCCCCACCGTTGGGCCTTGGGAGGAGCACTTAGGTGTTCATACATATACTAATGCATCAGTATACGCTGCGTTATCGGCAGCTTCTTATTTAGCCAGTGAAATGGGTGATAGGAATAGGGCAGTTGAGTGGGGTAGGTACGCTTCAGTTATTCGTTCAGCTACACTTAATCAAGCCTGGAATGGTAGATTCTTCGCTAAGATGATTAAGCCAAAGTTTAATATACCTGACTCAGCAACACTTGGGTTAATTTTTCCATTCAACATGATTAATGTTAATGATGATAGGATGAAGATGAATGTTGATACTATTGAGAAATCATTCAAGTATAAGGCTGGTGGCATAGGTAGAAACCCTGAAGATAAGTACTATGGTGGCAACCCATGGATAATAACAACCCTTTGGCTAGCCATATACCATAAGCTAGCTGGTAACGTTGATAAAGCCCATGAATTGATAAAGTGGGCTTCAACTCACAGTACTAGTACGGGTATGCTTCCGGAGCAGGTTGATAAGGATTCAGGGAGGCCTATCTCAGCGGTGCCTCTAGCCTGGTCACATGCAATGTACATAGTAGCCGAGGTGATCAACAATGATTTATTCAATAAAATCACTCCACCACCTATTAATAGTAAGTGATACTTCTCAGAGTGTTAGTGGTGTGTAAAGCTTATTAATAACCCAGGGCTTGATGCAGTTAATGCAGGAACTAGTAACCAAGAAGGCTACTGAGGAGCTTACTGTCAAGCCCCTTGTTAATCTAAGCCGTTTCAAGCTTCCTAAGGCGTTCACTAGGATTATTAATGACCAGAGCCTTCAGACAATGTATAAGAAGAGGTTTAACCTTCCTGAGCCATCTAGAGTAATTAAGTTATCAACCTCAGTATGCCCAGTCTGCAATAAGCAAATACCAATGGTCGTGTATGAGCATGATAATGTGATTTGGCTTAAGAAAAATTGTCCAGAGCATGGGCAATTCCTTGACATTTACTGGGGGGATGCTGAAATGTACTACTACTTCCTTCAGTGGGATGACCCAAATTACATTGGTAAGGGTTTAATTAACCCTAACACTGATATAACCTACTACGAGGAGGCTGGAGGTTGCCCCTTCGGCTGTGGCTTATGCCCAGTACATAAGACTAATACTGCATTGGCTATAATTGACGTGACTAACAGATGCAATATGAAGTGCCCAGTGTGCTTTGCTAACGCAGGGGTAGCTGGTTACGTATACGAGCCATCATTAGCCGATATAGAACGTATGATGAGGATACTGAGAAGTCAAGGACCATGGGCTCCTAATGCACTTCAATTAAGTGGTGGGGAACCAACTCTTAGAAATGACCTACCTGAGATAGTTAGGATGGCTAAGAAGCTTGGTTTCGATCATGTTGAGGTTAATACTAATGGTATTAGGATAGCTAATGATATTAACTTCTATAAGGCATTACTTGATGCAGGAATGTCCACCATATACCTTCAATTCGATACAATAGATCCTAGCAATAAGGGTGTGTGGAGGCATAGGCTTTATGACCCAAGGGCGTATGCTGAATTGAAGAAGAGGGTTATTGAGAACGCTAGGAAGCTTGGCCATAGATCAATAGTGTTGGTTGTGACGATGGCTAGGAATTATAATGAAAATGACATGGGTAAGATAATTGACTTCGCTGTGCGGAATAGGGATGTGGTTAGGTGGATTAACATACAGCCAGTGGCCTTCGCGGGTAGAGCTAAGGAGTATTCACCAGAGGAGCTTAGGCAATACAGGATAACAATACCTGATGTGATAATAAATACTGAGAAGCAGACTGGAGGTAAGATCAGTAGGTGGGATTGGAGGCCAGTTAATTGGCCAGTAGCCCTCGGTAAGTTAGTTGAGGTACTCACTGATTCGCCTAAGCCACTCTTCACCAATAATCCAGTCTGTGGGGCTTCAACATTCATATATTATGATGAGGATACTAAGGACATAATTCCAATAACAAGGCTTGTTGATGTAGATGGGTTTGAGGCTGAAATATGGAGGATATATAATGAAGTAAGCAAGGGTGGGGTTCATAAGGCCATTGGAAGCGTAAAGGTTCTTAAGTTACTTAAATATGTTAAGCATAAGGCGGTTAAGGACCTGCTTCAGGAGGTCCTACTTAAGAGGAGTTATGATGCCTTAGGTAAGTTCATGTTCAACGTAGTTGGAATAGGCATAATGCACTTCATGGATACAATGAATTTCGATGTTCAACGTGTACAAAGATGCGACATTCATTATGCAGTACCTGATGGGAGGATAATACCATTCTGCACCCTCAACAACTTCCATAGGGATAGGATTGAGAGGAACCTTAAGATGGATGCTAAGGATTGGTTAAAGCTGAATCCAGGTAAATTCGTAACAGGCTTCGCCTAATATCCAGCAATTGCCTCAGTTTATTAAAGGTAATTTTTTAATACCAGATGCATATTCTTAACTATGGATGCCAAAATAATGCTTATGATTGGTGCAGTGATTAATGTAATTGGGTATGCCGCATCAATGCTAGGTTACGTAATAATTGGCCCTGTAGTTTATGGATTAGGCATTATAATATTAGTGTTAAGTGCCTTTGCTTCACCTAAGGGTAAGAGTAGTGAAGGTAATACGACTTCAAGTGAGCCTGGGCCAAGTGATATTAAGAATAGGGGTATTAGGAAGCCGGGTGAGGACTATTGACCATTATTACCACTATAGTCAGCGGCTCCAAGGGAGGTACCGGTAAGACTACGATAGCCGTTAATACGGCTACACTAGCCGCATATAGGCTTAGGGGTTCTTCACCATACCCAGTCGTGCTTCTTGACTTGGGTGTTGACAATGGTTCAGCATCTAAGGTTCTACTAGGTTCATTAACCAAGGTTAATTACACTATCTCAGATTACTTAACAGGTAAGATAAATAGTCCACTTTACGCACTGTACCTTAAATCATGGGTGATCAATAATGATGAAATGAGGCTTGTCTTCTCAGTACCAGGCAGCATAGTGGAGGGTTTACCACTATTTAAACTAAGGTACATAGTAAGGGTTATTACGGAATACTTGAAACCAATAATGCTGGTTATTGATACACCCTCAGTTGGCTTCACAAGGCAATTCCTCGAGCCTGTAATAAGTGAATCAACACATGTTATACCAGTCACTACAGTTGACCATAGTTCCATCGAGTCCCTATCATCAATAGTGAGCTTCATTAAGGGTATTAAGAGTGACTTAACCATACTACCACCAGTACTAAACATGTTTGACTACAAGTACCCGGTGGATCCAACAACAGGTAAGGAATGGGTTAAGGTAGTTGAGGAGATTATTGGTATAAAGCCATACACCATCGCCTACGATAGATTACTTTACATCACTAGGCAAGCCATGGATGTTGAGGTTCTTAAATTATCGCCGAGTGAATCACCAGCATTAAGGGATATAATCAAATACTTTAATGATGTTGTGTGGCCGCTTACTGCTAATCGTTAAAGTAATTTAAACTCAACTTAACACGGTTAGTAATGATTATAATGTTGCTGATAGCCGCATTAATGCAGCCCCAGTTAATTAACGTGATCCCAGTATCATTCAATATGACTATTGGTTCAGGAACACCAATGTATGGTTTAGTAATTAACCCTAACTCATCATACGTAACGTACGTTAATGGGCCAGGGTTACTTTACGTAATTGCTAATGCATCATTAACAATAGTGGCTCAAGGCGTGAAACAAGAGAGTAACGGCAGTGCCTTACTATTTATTAAGCAGGGTGAGTCACGTATATCGTTTATCAATGAGAATAATTACACGGTTTACGTATTCTACATGTTTCAGCATAACAGTTCAGGTGGGGTATTCTACTCCTATAATCCAATCGGGGTTGCTGACTATGGCGTAGCGTTGTATTATGATGAACCATTGCTGGCTTACTCATATGAAACAAGCGAAGTAGTGGGCGTGGCCTCCATTAGGAGTCTTAGTGCAGTCGATGTTAAGAGTGGATGCGGAGTTAAGGCTAGTGATGGGTATATTGATATTCAATTAAATTCAATAGTTAAGGCTGGTTATGGATACTATATAGTTCAGGACGTTGTAGTATTTAATGGAACAGCAGCATCAATTATTGATAATGTGTGGAACATAACGTTACCCAATGCTACCCTAAGTAATTTAGTGGGTTTAGGATCAATTAGTAGCTTTAACGGTGAACAATACTACGCATACAATAAGGATATAGGTGAATTAAAACCACCCTTTAACTTAACGCTAGCCATAATGGTTAATGGGGATGATTCAGCACACTTAAGTTTCGGTTATGGTATTCAGGGATCATTAAAGTGGTTTGATAATGTTACGATTATTAATGCAGGTAAGCCAAGCATTATAGTTAATGGTTCAAGCTATGTCAAATACGGAGTACCCATTGACACTGAATTAGTAATAACTGGGCCAGTGTGTGGAATAGGTGCTGTGGTTAAAAGCATTAATGCAACCTTTACACTACTTCACAAGGTTAATGAATCATACTACCCAGCACCTTACACTTGGGGTATTGGTACACTGACAGGTGAAGCAGTGGCTAATGCATCATCGTCAGTAGGTAAGAGTATTAATATTAAGATTACCAGTAACACCTACGAGTACCCTGGACCATTATACCACTATGTGCCTGTCATCATAACGACTATTAATGGTTCAGAATCAATGATGGTTCCTAATGGATATGTACTTAACTTAACCTTAAGTGGATTATTTGCTAATGGTTCATCAATAATTAAGCCTATTGGGTTCATAATTAATGAAACTCAGGTTATTAAATCAAGCAATATAAGCGTTATTATTAATGGACCAACTGAGGTAAGTACTATGTATAGTCAATTATTTAAAGTGACTTTAATTGGATTAAAGGGTAATGAAACACCATTAGTGTACTGGTATCCTAAAGGATACGTACTTAGGCTTAAGGAGCCAAGGTACATGGGGTTAATGATGCTTAGAGGCTACTTACTTAATAATAATACGCTAGTTAAGTACCCTGAGGCTACATTAGTCATCAATGGTTCATTAACGATTAAGGTTTTGTGGAGTAATGAGGTAAGCATGGGAGCCTTAATGGTAATGTACATAGTATTACCTTTATTATCATTATTAGTGACAATGATATTGTTTACGCTTACTTTAAGTGATGCGAATTGGTCATAATTATGTTAACTATAATGCTATGTTAAATTTTAAATTACTGTACACCTATGGGATATTGATGATTATTAGGAATGTTAGGGAGGAAGAGTGGGATGACTTCATGAAGCTACTTGAAAGAAGTTATGGCTTCTCAAGCGGTTTCTTTCCAAGGTACTATCCTTATATTTATGGTGCTGAGTGTAGGGATTTATCATCATTCTATGTCGTTGAAGATAATGGTAAGTTGGTTTCGCATGTTGGCTTATTTAAAATGAAGGCCATCAGCTTCGGCCACAGTATCATAATGGGTGGTATTGGAGGTGTTGCAACACTACCTGAAGAGAGAGGGAAGGGATACATGACAGTCCTACTTAACCACGTGATTAACGTGATGAAGAGGGATGGGATACCATTATCAGTACTATGGGGTGATAGGCAAAGGTATGGTGCCTTTGGATGGGAAGTTGCCGGTCAAAAACAGGCTTTATACATTACATCACGTTCATTATCTAGGTCAGGAATTAGGCCTATTGAGCTTAACAGTGTTGAGTGGGATTATGCAGTACCATTAATGAGCAAACACTATGAATCAGTGCCAGTAAGAGTTGAGAGGAGGTGGGAGTGTTATAAGGATTATAGAAGCCTGGACCCCGCATCACTGGGTGATCCACCATTAAAGGTTTGGGTTAGTGAGCATGGTTATGTAATTAGCCAAGGTAGTGGTACCGTAAGGGGAGTATTAAGTAAACCAAACATAGTTGAGGTAGCTTCCTTAAGTAACCATGAGGCAGAGTTAGTGGGTGGATTCATGAAGTCTGCATCAGTTAATGAGGCTGTGGTTCATGTTAATGCATTTGATGAAGCTAGGCTTGGGAGGTTACTTAAGATCGTATCATACTACGTAACGCTCCCTGAGGGGGTATTTAGGATAAATAATGTCTATGCACTGCTTAAGAGCTTCGAGCCTTTGTTGAGTAATAGGGCTCAGGAGCTTGGGTTAAAGGACTATGAAGTCACCTTAGGACTTATATTCAATAATGAAGTGGATAAGGCCACGGTATTTATAAGGGGTGGTTCAGTTTACATTAGTTCAAGCGAGGAGAGTAGGAACTATGTTGAATTAGGTGAAAGGGATGGAGTTAGGTTAATTTTAGGTGGACCAATGAGTTACGTGGCTAAGGGGCTTAAGCCACTGGCTGCACTATTACCAATCCCTATTCACGTACCATTTCTTAACTACGTTTAATCCCACACTATATAGGTTATTATTTAAGAAGAGAAAGGTTTTTAAATGACAGTGGATTAGACGTTAATCATATGTCTAATGACCCTTCAGAGCTAATTAGTGATGAGAGGCGAAGAGCAATCTTAGTTAATTCATTCCTAGGGTCATTGATGGCATCAATGACGATGTCTGCAATAATAATAGCATTACCCGATATATTGAGGGGTATTGGTGTTGATCCAATGTCACCACTTGGCTTCACATCAATGCTTTGGTTAATGTTCTCATACCCACTAATGGTTGCTGTGGCTGTACCAATAGTGGGTAGGTTATCTGACATGTATGGTAGGGGCAAGATGTTCACAATAGGTGATGCTGTTTTCACAATACTCTCAACGCTATTAGGCATAGTGCCAGGATATGGGTTAATAGCGGCATTGCAAATGATCATCTACAGGTTCATTCAAGGCTTAGGCGGATCCATGATGTTCACTAATAGTGCTGCAATAATAACTGACGTTTACCCACCTCACAGGAGGGGTGTGGCAATGGGTATTGTGAGTATAGCCTTCAGTGCAGGTAGTATAATAGGCTTAGTAATAGGTGGTGTGTTGGCTGTAATCAACTGGAGGCTCGTCTTTCTCGTCAACACACCGATAGGCATAATCAGCACCATATGGGCTTACTTAACAGTATATAAACTACCGTTGGGTATTAGGAGAGTTAAGGTTGATTACCTAGGCGCATCAATGCTTGCGGCATCGCTTGTTCTTCTTCTCCTAGGCATAACATTCGGTATGTTACCTTCAGGCAATTCATCAATGAGTTGGGGGAACCCAACCGTGTGGGGGTTAATAGGCGGTGGCTTACTTCTCCTAGCATTACTGATACCAATCGAAATGAGGGTTGAAGAACCCATACTTAAGATTAACCTATTCAAGATAAGGCCATTCACATTCGGAGTATTAAGTGCATTATTCCTATTCCTAGCCCAAGGTGCAAATGTGTTTGTACTATCATTGTTATTACAGGCAATATACCTCCCAATGCATGGCATACCCTACTCTGAAACCCCATTACTAGCCGGCATATACCTAATACCAAGTAGTGTAGCTAATGCAATATTTGCTCCAGTTGGTGGTAGATTAATTAACAGGTTTGGAGCCAGGATTGTTTCAACAATTGGTGCATTATTACTGGGGATTAGCTTCGAATTATTAACTACGCTCTCAATGAACTTCAACTATACGTTATTTGCAGCTGACCTATTCCTAATGGGTGCTGGTTCAGGCTTATTCCAATCCCCCAACTTAGTCTCAATAATGAGCTCAGTACCCCAGGAGGATAGGTCAGCCGCATCCGGGTTAAGATCAAGCATGCAGAACATAGGGTTATTAATGAGTTTCGCCATATTCCTAACACTTATATTATCTGGTTCAGCATCATCATTATCGTTAGCACTAAGTAAAGCTTTAATCAGTGTTGGTGTTCCTCAGAGTGATGTGGCTGCATTATCAAGGATACCTCCAGCCTACGCGTTATTCGCCGCCTTCATGGGTTATGATCCAATAAAGGTGATGCTTAATGAGGCAGGCATTAAATTGCCTGGGACCATTTACGCTGCGGTGACTCACCCATCATTCTTCCCAAGCGCTATAGCTCCAGCCATGGCCATGGGTTTCGAGTATGCTTACCACATAGCCGCAGTAATGGCTTTTGCAGCCGCAGTGTTCTCATACTTAAGGGGCAGGGAGCATATTGTTCACCAGGTTAAGCTGCTTGAAGGTCAAAATGGTAAAAGGCACTTCACTGAGTAGTATTGGCAAGCTTACTTAAACTATGAATTCACCCGTATTATCCAGTACCTTATAACCCGGTATTAAGCTTAACCTTCTTCTAAATTCTTCATCCTTAAGGATGCTTATGAATACCCTTACGCTATCCTTACTTAGTTTACTTAATGGCACAGCGAAATCATACCTTTCCCAAGCCAATGGTATGAAGTCTAAGCCGTACATTTCCGCTGCCGCCCTTATTCCTACTCCAGCCTCTGCCCTACCCTGCGCAATGGCTGCTGCTACAGCCGTATGCGTCTTAGCCTCATGGTAATAACCCGGTATTGACTTAGCCAGTTCCTCGAAGTTTACTCCATTCCTCACTGCGTATTCCCTAAGCAATTTATCGAACAGGAACCTAGTCCCAGCACCCTTATTCCTATTCACAACCCTGAGCTTAAGCCTAATTAAATCTTCGAAATCCCTAACCCCTCTTGGATTACCCTTAGGCAGTATTATGCCTTGCTCCCTCATGTAGCCGGCCACTAGCCTTACCTTACCTTCACCATACTTCCTCACGAAGGGTTCATTATACTCACCCGTTTCCTCATCAATCAAGTGAATACCGGCCACGTCAGCCTCCCCCCTAATAGCCGCCTTAAGCCCCTCTAAGGAACCTATGTTAATGACCTTAGACGTAACCCAGTTAGGTAATAGGGGTATTAGGGATGAGTCTAGGGCCACATCATGACTACCCATAATGTAGAGGTTCGCTGGCCTATATTGATGAGTAAATAACTTAACCTCAATCCATTCCCCCTCCTCTAGGAATTCCCTATTTTCAGGAACTTCAATGTAACCCTCCGCGTAGGCTAAGGTTGTTATTGCACCTGACTCGGCAGGTAGAGGGTATGCCTTAATACCGTTCTCAGTCTCAACTAGGCTAACTGGGTTAAGCCCCCTCCTTCCTCTTGCCCCCTCAACCCTAATAGCCATTTGAGCTCTAATTACTGATTGAGTTAGACTCAAGCACTGCATTTTAGCCAGTACTGGTTTAACAATTATGTTAAATATCATTAGGGCACTGCTTGGATAACCAGGTAATCCGATTACAAGCTTCCCTTCACGGCTGACGGCAGCAATGGTAGGTTTACCTGGCTTAACATTAAGACCATGAACAATTACACCCGGTGGACCAATCTTATCAAGCACCCTGTAACTTATGTCCAATGCACCTGCCGACGTACCCCCTGAAAGCAGGACAAGATCGGCCTTACTTAGTGCCTTCCTAATGGCCTCCTCCATCTCTAATTCATCATCTTTAACAATACCCATCAGCAATGGTTCACCCCCAGCCTCCCTAATACCGTGAGCTATAGTGTATGTGTTTATATCGTATATCTTACCCATGCTTAAGGGTGAACCTGGTTTAACTAACTCATTCCCACTTGATATTATGGCAACCTTAGGTTTCTTAAACACAGGTACCTTATCAATACCCACAGCAGCCAATACACCAACCTCCCTTTCCTTAATCAGTGTGCATCTTCTAAGGATCATTTCCCCCATCATTATGTCTGAACCGGCTGACATTACATTATCCATTGGCGTCACTGATCTATATACCGTTAAGGTATTATCCTCTACCTTAGTATACTCAACAGGTATTACGGCATTAGCCCCTGGGGGCAATGGAGCTCCTGTCGCTATTTCCACTGCACTGCCCTTCTCAACAAATGGTAAAGTGGAGTCACCTGCATTTATGCCTAAACCACTTAACCTAAGCTTAACTGGGTGTAGCTCATCAGCACCGAACGTATCCTCAGCCCTAAGGGCGTAACCATCCATGGTGGCTCTATCGAATGGTGGAACATCAACCTTAGCATAAACATCCTCAGCTAAAACCCTCATGTAGGAGTCCTCTAGATTAACGTACTCTACTTCACTATTTTTAATGAACTTACTTACTATTGTTAAAGCCTCCTCAGGAGTCTTTAACTCGTGAAAAATCACTCTCTTAGGCATGTTATGCATCAATCTAGGACGCTTTATAAATCATTCCAGCTAAACTACGTGTTGTTAATCTACGTTACCGTAATTCCACGCATTTAAATTAGTTAATATGACCTGCTCCTTAGGGCAGTACAGGATAGGGGAACTATCTATGAAATTAGCGCGTAATTGTCCTTGCAAGTGATGTTAAACCTACTAGGAGCATTATAATGCCTATAAATACTATTAAACCCCCTATAACAAGGAACATAAATAATAGTAGTATGAAGGTAGTATTAATTGCATTGTAGGAACTGTAAATCATGGGTACATATGAAACTACACTAATTGCTAATATTAATCCAATTATGGTTGCTAATGAGCCAGTCTTTACAATACTATTTCCATTATCAGAACCTAACTTATAGAGCACCACGAACACTAATAGCCAACCAACCAGGTTAATTAATGAACCAGCAGCGCCTAGGTATGTTAGTGAATTAACCTTAACAGGTAATGCCTGCATCATGAATCCTGGGATGTTACTTACTTTATATGAGTTCTCTAAAGTTTGAATGTAGTACACAGCTCCAACTATTGAGAAAGGCAGTGAGACTAACTGAAGCACTGCACCGTAAACTCCAAACCTATAGACGCTCCCCAAGTTAGATAATTGCCTGAATCCAATATACTCCAGTATGGATACTATTACTACTAGTAGTGAATTGACGGCTAATGCAACGTAAAGTGGCCCCTCTATGTTAATGTAATATTGAGGTTTATTGACTATGGAGCTAGCAATATATCCTACAAGTACGATTACTAATAATATTGTGCCAAGTAGGTAAATTAATATGGCATTCCTAACCATGATTACGCCATTTCCTACCATTTCCATTTATAGTACGGAATTAATTTATAAGTTTTTTCCACCGAACGTACATTCTTTCCTCAGCAAAGCTTAGCCAATATGGGAACCATTAAATAAGAGATAATGCCAGCACTTAGAACTTAACCCTCATCTTGACCAATAGTCACTTCGCTTCATTACCCTTGTTTTTCTTCACGCCTGGATTTAAGTATTCTCCCTAACCTCGTGATTGCTTCGTAGCCAGCCATATGCCTCTTGTTTTTCTGACTTAAGAGGATCTACGACCAACAAGCTATGAGCTAACCCCCAAGATACAGCTAATGTCAATGATTCTTTACCACCAGTGGTTACAATTATTCCACTTAATTGAGTTAAAATAACTCATCACAGCATCTCTACCATAAACAACAGTATTAGCTCCTTAAGGTATCATGGGTTAAAATTTAAATTCGCTATGTCTTAAGGTTGGCTTATGAATGTGGGCATATTTCTGGCGGCACTAGGAATAAGTATGCTTGAGCTTTCTGAGGCTGGTGCTGTAACTGCTGTTTATCAAGGTATATATAAGGGTATTAAACCTACACTTTACGCAGTAGCTGGTGCATTACTGGTTCTTGTACCTACTTTTACGGTAGGAAGATACATAGTGTACTTACCACTTGACTATGTCCTAGCAGTTTCAGCAGTAATACTATTTTACTTTGGCTATAGGCTACTTAGGAGCGCTAGAAGGTACTTTAAGGGAATTAGGAGGGGTAGTACTGAGGAGGAGAAGGGGGATTTGGTCGTTGTTTTCACTGTTTCTGCTGTTGAGGCCTTTGAGGCTGCATTAGTATTGATAGCATTGATACCTAAGGGTTACCTATCAGCATTAACTGGAACGCTCATTGCAGCTATAGCCGTTGTAGCCTTAACCGTGGCGCTTAAGGACCAGATATCTAGGATAAGGCTACCACACCTTAAGTACGTGTTATCAGCATTACTGTTTAGCCTTGGGACACTCTGGGCAGTGGAAATATTCATGCCGATAAGTGATTTATTCCTCCTAGCATTCTTCTTCATTTATCTAACCGTTAATTATGGATTATTAAAAATCTAAATCCAAGCTTAAGTGTAGGGGAAAGTTTAAAAATCGTGAAGAATCAAGAAGCCGAGACCTGAGGACTAGGCTCCGCATAAGCCTCGCACGCGGGAGATCCCGGGTTCAAATCCCGGCCGGTCCACCATGTTTTATTACAATCAGTAATGCTTATCTTACCAAGCCTACTACAACTTGTCTACCCTTCAGGGTTAATTGAACTTCATTATTAATGATGTTTATTGATGCTCCAGTTACAAGGTCCTTAATTAATGCGTTACCTACGTTAAGTACGTTTTCATTGATTCTCACCTTAACTAGTTGATCATTATAGGAATGATTAATTATAAAGAGTAGGTGATCAATCCCGCTCTTCAATACTCTTACCTCAACGTAACCCTGTTTAGTTGACTTAACATCAACAGGTGGTTGAGCCATGGCCATCCCTATAATTCCATTCACTAGCTTTCCAACTCCACTATCTGGCCCATTAACCTCATAAGATAGGCCAATACTTGTACCAACGTAAACTGCTTTCCCATTACCATAATCGTTAATCGTTATTGAAGGTTTATCTAAGTTAAGTTCACTAACCCCCACCTCATGGGCTTTTGAGTTAAGCCAACTAACGTAATTAGAGCTAATTATCAAGTCACCCACCTTTAAACCTGGTATTAAATCGCTTGTAATCCTTAGGCTCACTTTATCAACGCTTACATAACCATCCTCGCATCCTCCAATAACTTCACTTAAGCCGTATGCTGGGGTACATGAATCAATGTAGCCATCATTCCTAATTGCGGCGAATCTTGAATCAACCAGTAGTAACCCACCATTACTTACAAAGTCCCTTAGGCTTAAGGCGGCCTTAGGAGTCATCACTAGTGATAATGGAGCCACAAGTACCTTGTACCTACTAATTAATCCATTTTCAACCTGCCTAATGGATACTAAGTCTACATTATGATTACTGTTAAAGAGAATCCTATAGACACCCAGTATTGATTTTGATAATACATCACTACTATGCCTTTGAGCAATCCAAAGCCACTTATATGACTCAATATTATAGAGTATGGCTATACTTGAGTTAATTAACTTAGCCTTTAGGAATAGGTCACTATATTCGTAAATCACCCTGGCTGTTTCCCCAGCTTTCCTAGCCCTATCGGTTAATGAACCATCAGGGTTAATTAACCCGTATCCACCTGACTCGAAGCCAAGCATCATGGGGTACCAATGATATATGTTTATTGCCTTAGCTTCATGGGCGATGGCCTGCCACATCCAAAGAGCCACATCATCTGGTGTTACTGGTTCAGTAGCCTTAAAACCACCGACACCTTGACCAGCCTGAAGTTCCCCTATCCAGTAAGGCTTACCACTGGCTGATGCGGCTGACCTAGCTGCATCAAGTACTAGGGCATCAAGGACATGGTCAGGCTTAACCCTACCAGCGTGCTTAGGGTAAAACGATGTACCCCATGCATCAACAACACTGGCCATCTCCCAGTCATCAGGTTCACCGAAGAGTGGATTACTGAATACTGATGTACCACCGTGACTATGGCTAACTACTGGATGGCTACTATCAATGCTCCTAATTACCTTAACCCTCCACTCAAGGTCCTCCCTGAGTTTAATGATGTTGAATGTTAACCAGTCTATGTTATCCCTAGCGAAGTGAAGGGAAACGAAACGTGGTGGTTCAACATCATTAAACTCAAGGTAACTCCTATGCCAAGCCTTATTTAATTCATTAATGCTACTGTACATGGTCCTTAACCAGTCCCTGAACCTACCCTTAGAGTAATTGCAGTAGCAGAATAGCCCACGCCAACCAGTGGGTTGGTAAATCCACTGTATAACATTAGGCTCACTCCAAAGGTCCCAAGCATAGAAGTTAGGGTACTTGACCACTACCTGGGCTAGTCTCCTCAGGAATTCCTCAGCCCTTGCTCTAACGCCAGGATTATCAAGGCATACGCCTGGACTGCCCTGAGGCATTATGGTGCTTCCTGACTCTGAGACGTACAGTGAATCAGGGTGAAGCTTAGGCAACCAATCAGGGGCGAATTCAAGGTAAACTTGAAGAATGACCTTTAAACCAATGTCCCCAGCAACCCTAAGTAGGTTCTCAACATTGTTGAAATCATACTCCCCAGGTCTCGGTTCAGTATCCCTCCAATTCACCCAGCCTCTAACGTACTTGAACCCAGCATCCTTAATGTTATTTAAATCCCTCTTAATGGTCTCCTCATTAAACGGTGGTGTAACACTACCTATGCCATACCATACAGAAACTGGGAATGACATTAGCCCACTGATGAGGGTAGAAATTAATATGTATTAACTACAATATGTTGCAATTACTACTTAAATATTCAGGACTCAATTAGGAGTATGATGCATGCGGGCGTTGGTTTTGAAGGTGAGAACCTTAAACCCTGCTTCAGTTCAGGTGATCACTCATGAGTATTCCTAATGAGTATTGGCGTAGCTGGATAAGTAATGTTAAAGGAATTATTGATCACATTACCGGTACTCAATTACAGAACATTAATAAGGCCAGTGGCATAATTACTAGCGCCATTGAGAGTGGGCATGCGTGTTTCCTCTTCGGTTCTGGGCATGCTGCAATACCGGTGATGGAAATGTTCCCCCGGTATGGTTCAACCTTAGGCTTTATACCAATAGTGGATTTACCTCTAGTATCATTCCTAAGGATGGTTGGGGACTTAGGTTATCCTCAATTCGACTTCATAGAGAATTCACCTGAATATGGGCGTAGGATAATGGAGAACTACAGTGTGCATAAGGAGGATTGCGTCATAGTATTCTCCCACTCAGGTACAACACCGATATCCGTTGAGATTGCTATACAGTTTAAGAATAGGGGTGCCCCAGTGATTGGCGTAACTTCACTTACTCATGCTAGGTCAGCTAAGCCCCGTCACCCATCAAACTTAAGGCTACATGAAGTAGCTGACGTAATTATCGACACTGGTGTACCAGCCGGTGACGTGTCCTTAACTATAGATTTAGAGGGTAAGAGACTACGCATTGGGCCGCTTTCAACTGTCGCATTCACCATAGTGGCCAACATGCTTCTTTTAAATACCATTGAGAAACTAATCAATAGTGGTCATGAAATCCCCATCTTCCCGGTTAGGGGCTTTGATGCAGACGCGGACGCTAGGATGAGTCTAATTCTTAGTAAGCATAGGGAACTATACATTAAGCATATAGCCACTGGTGATTAGTTAAGTGGCTAAGGCAACTATAGTTATTGACATTGGTGGATCCAAGATTGCGTCAGCGTTGATTTACCAAGATGGTAATGTTGAGGATTATAGGGTTGAGGACATTGATAGGAGGGGAGGTGAATATGTTGTGGACCAGGTTATTAAGGTGATTCAACACTACTATAGTAATGTTAACGGAGTTGACCTAGTAGGTGTGGGAATCAGCATACCTGGAATAGTGAAGGGAAATGGGCTAGTTTGGGCACCTAACATAAGGGGTTGGAGAAACATTAATGTTGCCTCAATAATTAGAAGAAGGTTAAGCCTAAGCAACTTAGTCATGGTTGATGATAGGGTTGCTAACATTATAGGTGAGTATTGGCAGGGTGAAGCTAAGGGGGCAAGTAATGCAGCATCATTAATGATTGGTACTGGCGTAGCGACTGGATTATTGATCAATGGTAAGCCATTAAGGGGGAGTAGTGGCGCATCAGGTGCAGTGGGTTGGTGGCTATTAGGTAAGAGGGTGCCTAAGCATAAGTCCTACAGGGGATTCCTAGAGAATGAAGTCTCAGGCCCAGCAATATTCAGGAAAACATACCTGCACTGCCTACGTGCACGCAGTGAGTCTTGTCTCAGCACTCTTAGGAACTGCAATCCACCCAATGCGTACTGTGTTTTTCAAATGCTTGACCAAGGATTAACATTAATTAAACCCGTGTTAGAAGGAGCAGCAGTCATAGTGGGTATTACTGTGGCTAACTTAATTAGCTTGATAAATCCTGAGGTGGTAGTATTAAGTGGTGGTGTAGGTGTGGAAATTGGGAGAAGATTCATGGACATAATTATTGAAACTACCAGGAAAATCGCGCAACCGTATTCACTCAAGAGGTGTAGGACAACCGTGTCTAGGCTGGGTTACTTATCAAACCTATATGGAGTGGCTAAGTTAGTACTCGATAATTCATCATTGGTTAACTAGGCGTATTATGCCTTGATGAGCGCATTAATGCCGTAATAATGATCACTATTACTACCACCGCTATCAATAAGCTTAGTACCACAATGCTCATAGTGGGAAGTTGTGGTTTTAAGTATATTGCAGTGATTGTTACATTACCGTTAACCATTACTTTAACGGTATCATTACTTACAAATAGTACATTGCCACCATTAATAATCCATCCACTGAACCTGTAATCACCCACGGCTTCAGGTACCTTAATTAATGCCAGTGAGCCATTGTAGAGTTTAAGCCTAGCCGCATCCATGGTAGTCTTGTTGATTACATCGATAAATTCATTGGCGTAGATGCTTATGGGCACAGTCTCATTGCCGGCGGAGACTATTACGCTTAATGTGTAGAGGGGTTGAGGCCTTATCGCCATTTCTAACCTATACCAAGCCTGGTAAACCCAGGTTGGTACATCACCTGTTGCGCAGGCCTTTAGGGTTGCTGGACCCCAGTACTTAACCACGTAGTCCTCATCTAGGAAACTTGAGTAGTAGTGGTCACTATCTATAATGTGCATTATCATCCACTCCACTATTGTTGAATTAGTCCCAAGCCTACTCTTGTTCTGGAGCCAGCAGTTGAGGGCCTCATTAGCAATACTCCACATTAACTGTTGGGTTGGCGTCGAGTCCCATATTGCTGCCGTCCCAGCCCAGGTTTGAGGTGGGATGTAGGTTAAATTATATGTTGCCCTGGCATGCTCAATGGCTTGACTAACAGTTACAGTCTCAAGCACCCCAATTGACTGGGTTTGATTCAGGTAGTTGAGTAGGTAGTTGAAGAATAGTGCAGCCAAGGGCGGTGACTTAGACATTATTATCCAATTCTCCCCATCAGTAGCAACAGTAACTATACCGTTGGGGTTTTCAATACCCTTAAGCACTAGGTCAACTACCATTAACCTGGCGTTTAACTCGGCCTGTCCTGGATTATCCTCGTTATTAACCGTGAAGGACAGTAGGTTACTGATGAATGTGTCCCTGAAGAGTACTATCAACCTGGAACCATTGACCATTATGTAGTAGGGGACGTATATGCCATGAAGTTCACCCACAGCACCGCTGTACTCATACTGCTGGTCAAGCACAATAACCTTAACACCAACCTTAGCCAGCATCGGTACTAACTCATCACTCCACCACATCTCCGGGACCCAGAAGACAGTTGAGTTAACCCCCATGACAAGCCTAGTTACCTCAACCCCAAGCCCAGCATCATCGCTGAGTAAGCCAAGCCACTGGGGGCCGAAGTAGGTCACTAGGAATCCCGCTATTGGGTGGTCGAAGAAGCTTGTGGCTAACTCAACTTGCCCCCTATTGGCCATGAGTTTAAACATCCATATGGTCTCATTAACCAATTGCATATATGGATTCATGGGGCCTAGGGGTGGTATGTAGAGTAATCCGTTTGGCGTCTGCTCATAGATTCCGTAGTTTAACCCATACCACCATTGCCAAAGCAATGGTGGTGATAACTCAATTGTCCAATGCACCAATGGATACTGCGAGAGTAGATACGCCTGAACGTAGTAGACCCCATAGTTGAAGTACGGCTCAAGTTCACTGGCCCAAACATGGTAAAAGGCGTATGGTGTGCCCATGTATATACCGTTGGGTGTGTAACCAGTGCCCTGGTGATCATGGAAGACGAAGACTACGTAAACCCTATCAACTGGTGTCGAAATAGCCATTAGGCTAAGTGATCGTGTTGAGGCACCGTTGACATTTAGGAATGCATCAACTACGTAGGCACCCAGCCTAGTTGGTGCCGTGAAGTTAACCTTAAACGTGTTAACGCCTGGATTCAACAACACACTGAGGCTCCTTGACCAAACAACCTCACCACTGGAGTATAATTGCCCTATGCTGCTTATTAATTCATCACCCAAATACAGTATTGTTACGTTAAGCATTGCCTCGGTGGGTTGCCTCAGGTTGCTTGATGCATTAATGTATATTGAACCAGCCATACCGGGTAAGTAAACTACCCTATCCGTGTATACACTTAGGCTAAACTGGGATTGTTGAATCAAGTCCTCGCAGGTATCATAGAGTGATGTTAGGTTAACTTCAGTTAGCTGGCTACTGTTGAATGGGCCACCGTAGACAAGCGCCACGAAGGTCACTGAACCCCCGGGCCTAAGTAGGAATTGGGGATACTCAATCCTAACCTCAAGGCCATTAAAATCTGACTCAAGCCACACACTGTACGTTGTGTTGAATGGTTTAATAGCTAATACCAATCCCCCTGGGTGAACTGGGTTTATTAAGGCAACCCATTGAACGTCCTGGGCCATGTACCTGACCCAATTCTGCCAATTACCAGGACCCCATAAGTACACTTGACTACCATTAGCGTACGCTTGGTAATCATTATTAACCGTGGTCCCAACAACGCCAGTATCGGCTAGGGTATAGCCTATGGGCGCCCATGTGGGTGCTGGGTTAAGCGTAGTTGAGCCATTATTAATTATCTCAGATACCCACAGGAAGTAGTACTTTCCCCAGCAGAAGACTAGGTATTTAATGACTGTTAGGTTAACACCGCCCAACTGCTGATCTCTAGTAACGTTAAGTGTGAATTTAACCACAGCCACTGAACCATTATTGAAAACCACGTTGTAGCCCCATAGGCTAGTCGTTAAGGTACCAGGCCAATCCTCAGCAGGTATCCAGTCGTACAGTGGATAGGAGTGGTTAAGGGTGCCCCTAGGTGGTGAGTAGGCAGCTAATTGCCCATTATTATTGTATATAAGCCAATTAGACACCCTCACACCCCTAAGGTCTATGATCAATGAGGCTACACCCACGTTAACGCTTAAGGAATCCGCATCTTGAGTGATGCTTATTGATCCACCACTTGTACACTGCATTAACTGTAGGTATTGGTTAACCCAACTGGGTAATTCCTGGGCATGAGTGATGAGATTGGGTAATGTAATTATTAATACTAATGCAAGTAGTATTAGTTTAACGATTTCCACGACTTAACAAATACGTGTTAAGACTTTTAAGTTTTATCATTAACATTAAGGTATAGGTTACTCCCCTACTGGGCCCCAAGCATCTTTGCAACATCATATATGATCTGTGGCCTCCAGTAAATCGAATTACGCTCCCTGACTATTCCTATTATCCAAACTATTATGAAGACAAGCCCTACTAATATATTTAATGCCCTAATGATTATGAATAGGGGTAATAGAATCATTGTTGCTAGAGATAGTAAATCTAATATCACTGAGACTACTATTATTACTATGCCGAATGAAATGCTTAAATATGACCAATGTTTAACGTAGTTAGAGTTCGGCTTCATTACAAATCCCAGTATTCCACCAACTAATGGTATTATCCAAGCTACTAAACCCCAGTTAAGTTCATCGATGCTAACTTGAGACATAGTCTAGATTGTAAAATATGTATTTATAAATTTTCCTACTACATAGTAAAAATACCATAATGCATTAAATCATTAATCATCACTAATAAGTATTACCATTAATCTACGTAGCAATGTTAACAATAAGTGTCAATAATTACACGTATACTGCCTAACACCACTGACTTTCAAGTCAACTCTAAACAAGTAGCCCTCATACTCAAGGGGTGTTTCACCCATTGCCGTAGATATAAATAATGTTGATAAGTCCCCTCCACCAAAGGTACATGAACTAGTGTACCTTGCATTAACAGCCACTGAGCCTGCAATGGTTTTATTAACCGGGTTAACTCTAATGACCCTACCACCACCCCACAATGCAACCCATAGGTAACCCTCCGAGTCAATAGTCATACCATCTGGGTTACCCTGCATACTAGATAAGTCAATCACGTCCCTAAGGCCCATTAACTCACCACCCTTAACATCATAATTATAGATTGCAATTCTCCTTGTTGGGCTATCTATGTAGTACATTGTTGAGCCGTCGCCGGACCATGTTAAGCCATTTGAAACCATAACCCCACTTAACAGTCTCCTAACCTTCAAGTCATGGTCAATAATGTACAGTGATGCCTGGGGCTTCCTGGGCATAGGCATGTACATTGTTCCAGCAACCAAACGCCCAAGTGGATCACACCTACAGTCATTGAACCTATTATCAGGTCCCTCATCAATGGTTACCAGCGTCCTCACCACTGAACCATTATCTGGATTAAGAACTATGACCCTATCCTTAACGGTGACTATTACATTACCATCATTATTAAGTGCTATGCAACTGGGCATTTGATCAATTTTAATAGATCTAGTGAATCCATCCATTGGCCTAAACATGTGGACATAACCCCCATTAATGTCAACCCAGTACAACACACCCCTAGTGTAATCCCAAATGGGTCCCTCACCAAGCCTAGAGCGAGGTAAGTTAACCAGCGGTATTGCTGATTCCGAATTCATCTTAATCCACTAAGGCTATGCATCCTTAGTTTTTAAATTGTATACCCGCATGTATTAATTAAGGCTAAACAGCATGCTAGTGCCTCTTAGGCATATTCACATCAGTAAGCATCTAAGTTTCGCTTCAATAAACCAACATAAAGTACTTGAATTCTACAGCAAAGCATATTAGGATCCTCAAGTAGATTAAGACAGCAGCGAGATATGTTTAATGAGGTGGTATTATCGATAATTGGACTGGCTGTGACTGTAGTTGGTATGCTGGGTGGTTCACTTTATTGGCTTGGTGGGAAGTTTAAAGAGATAGATAAAGGGTTTGAGAAGGTGGATAGGAGGTTTGATGAAATGGACAGGAAACTAACAATCTTTGCGGATTCAGTAAGGTCAGCCGCAGTGGCTATGAATTCGGCAATCATAGAGTTCCTGGGAGTTAAGGGTTTAATAAGCCCCAGTGAGGCGGCATTCCTAACAAATGAGGTTGCTAGGATATCCTAATCAATTAGGGCTGATTCAATTAGTAAGGAGGAGGTTGAGTATATACGGGCAGTATTCTCCAAGGGTGATATTGATAAGATAAGCGTTGAGGAGCTTGAGAGGGTTGCTGAGACCGCTAAGCGTTGGTGGTATGAGGACGGGTCTGAAATAGCCTATAAGCTATTCATATACACGTGGATGCTCAGGGCGTATAAGCTATATGGTAAGAGAGGTTGAGGATAATAGGGAACAAGGAACTTACATAAAAGGATAGGGATCAGTAGTGCTACTAGTTAGTACACTTAAGTTCTTATTAGTTCACGGTGGGCCTATGGATTTACCTTCACGTGTTTAAAAGGTAATGTTAATTCAATTGTATAAAGGTAGGTGTTAATGGTTAGATGAGGAGAATCATTTATGTATGCGCTCAATGAATGTTTAAAAATACTACTCAGTATACGATTCATGACTACGATTTCCGAGGTGGAACCGTATATAGTTTATAAGCCTGGCGAGGAAGGGTCAGCTCCCTGGGCTTCCTATGTAATGCTCGTTAAGGTTATTACTAAGGATGGTAGGGTTGGTTGGGGTGAGACTCTCAGTTCCATTAGGGTTAATGCAGTGGCTCAAATGGTTAAAGTTTTAGCATCAGTAATGAGGGGTAGGGATGTTTTTAACCTTGAGGGTAATAGACTTGAGTGGTATAGGCAGGACTTCAACATGCCGATTTCCCTGGAATCCACGGCCGCCTATAGTGCATTTGATATTGCCTCCTGGGACATAATAGGTAAGGAACTTGGTGCACCAGTGCATAAGCTACTCGGGGGCTTAACTAGGGATAGGATTAGGGTTTACGCTAATGGATGGTACGAAGGCGCCAGAAAACCCGAGGACTTCGCAGAGAAGGCTAGGGAAACTACTAGGAGAGGTTACACTGCCCTTAAGTTCGACCCATTTGGTCAATACTTCGACACAATTGATGCCGTAGGTATTAGGGAGGCTACTGAGAGGGTTAGGGCTGTTAGGGAGGCTGTGGGTGATTCCGTTGATATACTGATCGAGGCCCATGGTAGGTTTAATGCGGAGTCTGCTATTAGAGTGGCGTTAGCCCTTGAGGATTATAACCCATTATTCATTGAAGAACCAGTTCACCCGGAGGATATTGAGGGGTTACTTAGGTTTAAAGCCAGCACGAGGATTAGGGTTGCCTTAGGTGAACGCGTCATCAATAAGGGCCACCTACTGCAGTACCTTAAACTTGGCCTTGTTGATTACCTGCAGACTGACCTTGGGCGCTTCGGTGGGTTAACTGAGGCTAGGAAAGCATCAGCTATAGCTGAAGCCTTCAGTGTACCAATGGCATTCCATAATGCTAATGGTCCAATACTACACTCAGCAACGCTTCAATTGGATGCCGCTGTACCTAACTTTGCTGTGCAGGAGTCATTCTATGACTATTGGCCTCAATGGAAGAGGAACCTTATAAGTGACCCAATACCCGTGGAGAATGGTTATGTTAAGGTTCCTACTAAGCCTGGATTAGGGGTTGATGTTAATGAGAAGCTTATTGAGGAGCTTAAAGTAAGTGAGGCTGAGGTTATTACTAAGGGTGGTTTATCATGGGCTGTAAAGGGTACTGTTGGAGGTTATTCGTGAACCATGTGGGCCTAATTGTATACGATTTGGAATTAAATGAAGTTAATGTTATTAAACCTAGGTAAGCGCTTAATGTGATGAAGCGTCAAATTCCTGTATACGAACCAGCAACCGGTGAGGTTCTGGCCTACGTACCAGACATGAGTATTAATGAAGTGAGGGATGCCATAGATAAGGCGTATGACGCATTACCTAGAATTCAATCAATACCAGCCTACGAGAGGGCTAGATTACTTATGAAGGTCGCTCAAGCTATCAGGGCGCGTAAGGAGGAGTTGGCTAGATTACTAACAAGGGAGATTGGTAGACCAATTAAGAGCACTAGGTTAATAATGGAGAGGACAGCTAGGATTTACGAATTAGCAGCCCAGGAGTTACCCCATGTTCTGACAGGTGAGTTCATTCCCCTTGAGGCTTACGATTACCCTGCCGGTAACGAGAATAGAATAGCCTTCATTAGGAGGGAACCGGTGGGTGTAGTGGGGGCCATAACACCCTTTAACTTCCCACCAGATAGTATGGCTCATAAGGTTGCCCCAGCCTTAGCAATGGGCAACACTGTTGTGCTTAAGCCAAGTAGAAACTCACCATTAACGGAAACTGAGATTGCCAAGGTTATTACTGAGGTAGGGTTCCCAGATGGTTCAATTAACGTGGTTACTGGTGACTCATCAATGATTGGTGATGAATTCATCAATAACCCTAAGGTTTCATTAATAACATTCACGGGTTCATCTAAGGTTGGCCTTGATTTAGCCAGTAAGGCAATATTAAGGGGTAAGAGGGTTATAATGGAGCTTGGCGGTAGCGACGCAATGATAATTCTTGAGGATGCCGACTTAAATAAGGCTGCTCAAGCAGCAACAGTGGGTAGGTTTGATTATGCCGGCCAATTCTGTAATGCCACCAAGAGGTTAATAGTCAGGAATGAGGTTTACGACGAATTCATCAGGAGGTTTATTGAAAATGTTTCAAGACTTAAGATAGGGGATCCACTAAGTGAGGATACTGACGTTGGCCCATTAATAAGTAAGGAGGCTGTGGAGTCCATGGAATCCTACGTTAATGATGCCTTAAGTAAAGGTGGAAGAATCATCTATAGAGCTAGTAGAATTCCTGAGAGGGGGTTCTATTACCCACCAACAATACTAGAGGCCCCCTTTGATGCGGCAGTGTGGGTTGAGGAGGTTTTTGGCCCAGTGTTACCTGTGGCTCGGGTTAAGGATGATGAGGAGGCGGTTGAGATAGCTAACAGGACTGAGTATGGTCTTGATGCATCAATATTCACTAGGGATTTCTCAAGGGCATATAGGTTAGCCACTAGGATTAAGGCGGGGACTATTTTCATTAATGATACCACTAGGCTTAGGTTTGATAACCTACCATTTGGTGGATTTAAGAAGTCTGGTATTGGACGTGAGAGCGTTAAGGATACGATGATGGAGATGAGTGAAGTTAAGGTAATATCGTATGCATTAAAGTGAACATAAGTCGCGGAGTCCTTAACGCGTTAAATTAGCATTATAGTTTATAAACCAGACTGCGTCTGTGTATTGATGCATAGAGTAAACATTATTGCAGAGTACGGTAATAGGACTGAGAAGGATATTGAGATAACTGTTGGTTCCCTCCTACTGGTTCAGCAGGATTCAGGAAGCATATCAACAATAGCTCTTCAACCGTACTTAATAACCACGAGTAATTACGTTAAGAAGATTACAGCATCATACGGTAGTAACATTGCTTACGCCTTACTTATTAAGAATAGGGAGGACGTATTCGTAACAGTGGCTAGTGATCACACGGATCCTGACGCGGAGAGGTGTAACGTAATTTCCGGTAAGCACACTTACCCTAAGGTTATTGCCCGTAGGGCTTGGTCCCTTGAAAACATTGAGGATCATTGGGACTTGGTGGAATTAAGAAACATGGCTATAATTAATGATGAAAAGAAGATTGCTCAGCAATTCACTGGGAGGGAATTACCCCAGCCCAGTATTGTGCTTGAGATGATTGAGGATACTATGGAGGAACCTAGAAACATGGTTATTGTTGTTGAACGTAGAATAATGCCCGAGGAGTACGTGGTTAGTAACTACTATGAAATATCGATGATTGATAATTCCAGTAAGAGAAGTATTGAGCATTATTACTGGGTTGATTAATCCCAGAAATGCTTATTAGCCCTAGTTAAGCTAACCACTATGGTTAGTAAAATTGTAGTATCTGGAGTGGTTGTATTAGTATTAGGCATTATATTAGCAGTAGTGGGTGCTGTTACGGCAACTAATAATGCCTTAAGCCTATTTAATCAATTAAAGAGCGTGCCTTTATCATCCTTAAGTCCAGGCAGCTTCATTAGCCTTTCAATTTACCCAACCTCAGTACTAATAATAGAGTCCAGTAATCCATCATGTATTTCACCAAGTCCAGCACCATATGCCTCTAAGACAACTGCTAACATAACTATTATAGTGTATAATAAAACCTCAGCAGTCAACATAATTAATAATTGCACATTTAATATAATGCTTAGGTATAAGGCCTTTTCAGTTTCAGCAGCAAGTAGTCCATTCATAACTTCAGGCTACTTAATACTCCTCGGTGGTGTGCTGTTCATAGTAGGTATAATAACAGTGGTGGTTGGATTCGTGCTTGGCCGTAGGCGTAGGGTTAAGGCATGATTAACTCACGTGAAGTGTATTGATGCGTATTCATTAACGTCAAGGTAAAGTTCACCACAGTCTCTAGTTTCATAATCCTTAGCCTTAACTATGCATTCGTTCTTTACCCTGGGTTCATAAGTAATGGGGCTATTAGTGTTGTTGGCTATGAAGACTACACCCCAGTTACTTGATTTCATCATTAGTTCAACAGTTAATGGTTTAATACTTAACCTTGGCTTATTAGTATCAACAACTAATCTACCACCCTCAACCTGTACAGTGCAGTTGGAGACCGTGTATGGTGATTCAAGGCTCTTAAATTGAACGACAATACAAGTATTATTCCTATACCTAACAGTTACTAATGCCCAGTCTGAGACATTTAGTATACCGGTGGTTAATATGAGGCCCCTATGCCATGGTGTAATATTCATGAATCCCCTCAGTAGTATTCTAAGCACCATTAATGGGTAATTCACGACTTCAGACACCTTAAGCCTAAGTAATCTAAGAGCCCTATCGTATAATCCATAAACCGCAAGTGCGTAAATTAACCTAGGTAAGTCTGATTCACTAAGTTTGTTAATAATGGCTGCATGGTATAGTTTATTAAGGAGTTTAACTGCATCACCATGTTTAATTAGCCTTAGCTGTAGTTTATCGAGTTCATTACTACATTCCTTCATTGCCCTCTCTCGTATTAACCTTAGTTCACTTAAACTAGAGTTAGTAGGCCAGTTCAATAGGAGTATTTTAGCTAATTGGTAGGAGTCACAGGGATTTAGTGAGTCAAGATTGATTTCAGGCATTGAACCAGGCCACATGATGGCGTTTGCAAGTTCACTTCCATTAATTGCCCCAATCATGCTTAACATTAGTTCATCCACTGCATTAAGTGGCTTAATTTCATTGATTTTCCTAGCTATGAGTAGGGCGTACTGGTTCAATAACTCATTACTAAACATTAATATGCCTGGTTCAGGAATAGACATCAGCGTTTACCAATACCCCTAGTTGTCACCAGTAGGTAGGCTAATGCGGCGATTATTATGATAACTATGGTCACTATTATTAATATATTCTCAGGGTAAGGTACAACAAGTAACGAGGATCTGCTTGTTAAGGCGTAACCCAGGAAACTGAATATGAGTGAGTATGATCCGAGGATGAAAATTATCAATAAGCTCAACTTAACTATAGTGTAGTATGATTCCTTATCAGGCTTCTTAGCTCTCCTAAATATCCATGCCGTATCCTTAAGCAATCCACGCAGTTTCTTGCCTAAATCACTGAACGCCACATGAGGACTTCACGCTTAGGTTAAATAAGCTTTATGCATTCAAGCGGGACTGGAGCCACCGTTAAGTGAGGATCACTAAATCTTTAACTTACCTTGGATTCAATATCAATGCAGTTTACAGTTACCTTTTAATTTGGTGGATATTACTGATGTATTATACCTTATACAATCAGGGGTGATTAGACGCTTGAGGATTACATACATGTTATGGAGGTAACTAACATCAAAATTAACCTAATTACTTCATTGAGGTGGTGTTATGTGGAGTATTGGTTTTGGTTTATATGGTTCCTCAAGGTACTTCACTTCATCATCAGTTAAATTAACTGTTAGCGCATCAACAGCTTCCTCAAGGTGTTCCACTTTGCTTGTACCTATTATTGGCAATATACCTTTCCTAAATATCCATGCTAAGGCTACTTGAGTTGGGGTTACGCCCTTATTCTTAGCAACCTCAATTACCCTCCTCACTATTTCAATGTTCTCAGGAAACCTTCCAGTATCCATATATATCCTAGCCGCATAGAAGCCTGTACTTAACTGTAAGCGTGGGTTATCGCTAGGTTCAATAAGCTTACCATCCTTATAGTACCTACCTGAAAGCACTCCAACTGCCGTTGGGCTATACGCCATGTAGGCTATGTTATGTGCCTTGCAGAATGGTATCATTTCCCTTTCCTCCTCCCTATAAAGTAGGTTATACGGTGTCTGCGTGCTTACCGGCTTCTCATAATCCTTGAACTCAGCAATATAGTACATCTTAGTGAATTGCCATGTCCACATGCTTGATGCTCCAATGTATCTTACTTTTCCTTGGTGTACTAGGTCTGTTAGTGTGGATAGTGTCTCCTCAATTGGCGTCTCATAATCCCACCTATGAATCTGATACAAGTCAACATAATCAGTACCAAGCCTCCTAAGAGAATCACTAATCTGCCTCATAACATGCTTCCTAGACAAACCCCTATCATTAGGACCATTACCAGTGGGGAAGAATACTTTAGTAGCAAGTACAGCATCTTCTCTAATCCCCCGTAGGAACTCGCCGATTATTTCTTCACTCTTGCCTTGTGAATAAACATTAGCTGTGTCAATAAAGTTAATCCCAAGATCCCAAGCTCTCTTAAGTACCTTAAAGGCCTGCTCCTTAGTAGCAACCCATGAACTAGTACCATGAGATTGAAGTGATGGTTCCCCAAAAGACATTCCACCAAGAACTATCTTAGAAACCTTAAGACCGGACCAGCCAAGGTGGACATACTCCATAAGCAAGTATTAAATACTTAGTTTATAAATACTATGCCGTAATTAGTTCTAGTTAATTATATAATGTTGCATAATTATATTGATTTAAGCTGAATATACATTAGAAAAATATTTATGGCTTTGAATTATTAAGACCATTAATATATTTTATATAATATATTTTATACAACTTAAAACAGTAAAGTAATGATAAACCAATTCCTCAGCGCATGGTAATATTAGATTCGAATCATCATTAACTTATTATTAGGTGGCTTTCCTTACCTTTATTATGTTTCCTTCGTATGACACTACGGTAACTCTATCGCCTTCCTTAATATCCTCTAGGGCTATTGCTTTCCAATACTCACCCCTAATCTTAACAATGCCCATTTGCCCAGTTTTAATATCCTCAGTGGCTACTCCGATTAATCCTGCTGTTGGGTAGTACATCACTGTCGATATTGGTTTAGCCCTAATAGCCCTAGCTATCAGCATTACTATCCAGGCAGATAAGCCACCAATACCTGCTATTTCACTGTACAGTATTACCCTAAGCGTGGTTGGGTTATACTTAAGCGCGTATTGGGGTGGTGAAACACTTGGTATAAGTAGTGTTAAACCCACCGCAATAAGCACTGCACCAACCGCTATCAATACTCCATGCAGCTTACCTCCACTATGCCATTCAAAGGCCATTAATAGGGCACCCACTACCATTAAGCCTAAGCCAGCGTAGTTTATTGGCAAGCCAAGAAGAGCCAATACTACCAGTAACACGGCACCTATGCCGGCTAAATATACGTGAGCTGTTAGTAACCCTGCTAGGATAAGCAATACCCCTAGTATGGAGATTATGTTCTCCATTACGGAGCTCTGTAACGCATCATAAAGTTGGTAACTGATTGGCGGAGTTAATTGAGTCACCACTGGATTCTCCATGACGAGTGTGTAGTTGACGCCGTTCACGTTAACCACTGTGCCATTCATCACGGATAATAATTGATCAATACTGCTTGCCACGTAGTTGATCACGTGATACTTAAGGGCCTCCTCCGGTCCAAGGTTAGTGTCATTATATACACAGGATGCTGCAAAGGTAGTGTTCCTACCCCTAAACTCAGCAGCCTCAACGAAGTACTTAGCCACTGCGTTAAGTATCTTAGGCTCAGTTATGAAGATCTCTTGCCCAGTAACCTCATTAATCTCCACCGGCTGACATGAACCAATCACGGTTCCCGGCGCCATTGCTGCTACGGTTGTTGAGAGGAGAACTAACGTACCTCCAGACCAGGCGTAGGAGCCTGTTGGGTAAACGAACCCAACTGTCACTATACTTGACGTTTCAAAGAGGCTAACTATGTTTAGGGCAGCGTCAAGCAAACCACCAGGTGTCTTCATGTATATGACCAATACGCTACCAGGTGGGAGTTGGTCAATGACACTCTTCAATTCATAGTAAGTATTCTCAGTTATTTCCCCATTTAAACTATATGTGTAAACTTGAGTTACCTTAATGATACCGTTAGATGCCGCGTGAACAACCATTGGTAACATTAAGGTAAATGCAATTAATACAAGCAATAACATCCTCATTTTTACCCACACAATCATTATTTTTATCTCACCTATTTAACCCTTTTCCAAAAGACCACTAGCCCGTGCCTGAGGAACCCTGGCCCTCCTGTCCTCCCTTAGTCCTTAATGCTAATGCTGCTGCGGTAATTGGCTCTAGGTTACTTGGGACGACTAGTACTAGGTTATGCTCCTTAGCCACCTCAAGGAGTGTATCAAGCTGCCTGAGGGTTAGGGCTGCTGGATTCTTAACGTACGTATCAGCTGCCTTAAGGTACATTTGTGATGCTTCATAGTCCGCTTGAGCTAATATCACCTTAGCCCTCCTCATCCTCTCAGCCTCAGCTTGGGCAGCCATGGCTCTAACTAAAGTATCAGGCAACTTAATGTCCTTTATTGCCACACTAGATATCTTAAGGCCCCAAGGCTCCACATGTTCATCAACAATTGACGCTATCCTCTTAGCCACCTCCTCCCTTTGTGTTAGCAGTGTGTCTAAATCCACCATACCAACCACATCCCTTAGCGTCGCTGCGGCTATGGTAGCTGCAGCACTCCTATACTCCTGTATTGATAATACTACATTCTTGGCGTCGAGAACCCTTAGGTAAACTGATGCATCCACTGAGACTTCAACATTATCCCTAGTTAATGCCCTTTGTGAAGGCATGTCAAGCATTATAGTCCTTAAGTCTATGGTGATCACCCTGTCTATGAAAGGTATAACTAGCACTAAGCCAGGTCCGTAAACCCCCTTAAATTTACCCAACCTAAGTTTAACGAGTCTTTGATATTCCGGAACAATCCTTATTGCAGAGGCCAATATGGGTATAACTATTATGAGCACTATTATTGCAATAACTACATCCACTATCAGAGAAACTACGCTCATAGGTTAATGTAATTACTAGGGTTTTAAAACTTTTAGTCAATATACGTAAATTATTTTAGCAATAATAGTAAGTAACGTTACATGGCTAGGGGCATAGTTGATCTTCTTGATAATATTAGGGGAATAAAGAGGGATAAGGTAATGGTTAACCGTGAACTACTGAGGGCGCTGGAGTATGTTAATTCCTCATCAAAGGGTAATGTAGTTTACATAAGCTATAGGCGCATAGTAAACATTATGCAGGGCCATAGGAGGTTAAGTAATGGGGATAAATCAATCATTAAGAGTGTGCTCAGTAGTATGATTGTTGATGTTAACGCAAGGAGGATTAGCAGGGATAAGTGTGTTTACGTAGTGAGTAGGGAAGACTTAGCCTTAATGATTATGAGACTTAAGGAAGCCTTAAATGAATAAATATACTGGTAATGCGAGGCAATGTTTAATAATGAGCACTGGCTAATTCGAAGTAATCATGCAGAGAAGGCTGGGGCTGAACTAATGATGATTATTCAGCCGGCTTAGTTTAATGTTAATTAACAGCAAAGCTTTAATTAAACCTAAACCATAGCTCAATAGTGCTCACTCAAACGCACGTGCAGGTTGGTATTGTTGGGAAGCCTAATGCCGGTAAGTCGACATTCTTCGCAGCATCAACGTTAATAGACGTTAAGATTGCACCTTACCCCTTCACCACTATTGAGCCTAACATTGGTGTAGGCTACGTCACAATACCCTGCGTCTGCAGGGACTTGGGGGTTAAGGATAATCCAAGGAATTCAATATGCATGGATGGGACTAGGTTAATACCAGTGGAGTTAATTGATGTTGCCGGCTTAGTGCCTGGGGCATGGCAGGGTAGGGGCCTTGGTAATCAATTCCTAGATCACCTAAGGAGGGCGCCAGTCCTTATTCATGTCGTGGACGCTTCAGGGGGTACTGACGAGGAGGGTAGGATTCTTAAGCCTGGTTCCCATGATCCAATACTTGACGTTAAGTTCCTTGAGAATGAGGTTGACATGTGGATGCTTCAGATAGTTAAGAAGGAGTGGGATAAGTTGATTAGGCAGGTGGAGTACTCTAAGCAGAAGATTGAGGATGTACTCTACAGCATGTTAAGTGGCTTAGGCTTAACGAGGGCTGTTATTGAGGAGGCATTAAATCAACTATCACTGGTGAATAAACCACCCCACCTATGGAGTGAGGATGTGATTATGGGTTTCGTTAAGTACATTAGATCCATTGGAAAACCCATGGTTATTGCCGCTAATAAAGCTGATATACCTGAAGCTGAGGATAACATAAGGAGGATGATTAAGGAGCTTAAGGGGTATAGGGTAATACCGACGAGCGCTGACGCTGAGTTAGCATTAAGGAAGGCCGCGAATAAGGGCTTAATAAAGTACATACCTGGTAGTCAAGACTTCACAATAGTGGGTAATCTAAAGCCTGAACAGGTTAATGCACTTGAACGGATTCGAGCAGTGATGAAGAAGTGGGGTGGAACAGGTGTTGTTAAGGCACTCAACACCGCTGTATTTGACGTACTAGGCATGATAGCTGTCTATCCGGTGGCTGATGAAAAGAGACTAACAGACACTGAGGGTAGGGTTCTACCAGACGTATACCTATTACCCAGGAACGCCACGGTACTTGACTTAGCGTCAGCAATACACAGTGATATTGCTAAAAGGGCAATGTTCGCCATCGATGCCTTAAGCGGTAGGAGAATTGGGCTTAATGAAAGGCTTCAGCATAGGTCCATTGTTAGAATTGTGGTAACTAGATAGGCGTATTAGGTGTAGGACTAAGTGACTGAAATTAACCCTAGCAGTATGGTAAATATTCCACATATTACCTGAGTTACTAGGCTAGTTGCCCATTAATTGACGTTAATATATTGTCAAATTGATGATAAGGTGTATAAGTAGGCTACGGCAATGGGCATGAAAGTATGAGTAAGGTTCATCCAGCGGTACTTGAGTTTGAGAAGATGGTTAAGGATAAGGAATCATACGTCAAATTCATTGATGAATGGGTTAAGTACTCCTGGAAGTGGGCTAGGGAGAGTAAATACGTCACGGTGTTTAAGATTCAAGCCTCCATACTTCATGCAATCCGAGAATACTTAGATTCCCAAGGCTTCACTGAGGTTTTACCACCAATAATAGGTCCAGTGACGGATCCAGGCATTAGGGGGGCTAAGCAGGCTACAGTGGATTTCTATGGTCATGAGTACAAGGTAATGTCAAGCGCAATACTGTATAAGCAGTACATGGCTGCAGTCCTCGGTAAAATATACTTCATCTCACCTAACATTAGGCTTGAGCCTAATGATAGTGTTTTCACTGGGAGACACCTTGTTGAATTCTTCCAGGTAGACTTAGAGATACTTAACGGTACACTTGATGACGCGATGAATGTTGCTGAGGGTTTATTCATGTACGTTACTAGGTATATTAGGGATACTCACGGTAAGGATCTTGAGAAAATGGGGAGGGATCTACCACACTATAAGACCCCCTTCAACCGCTATACCCACGCAGAGGCTGTTGAACTAGTTAATAAGCTTGGGTGCAGTAACCCAAGGAACACTGAGATATTGTGGGAGTGTGAGAAGGTTCTCTCAGCTCACCACGATAGTCCAATCTTCATTTACGAGTACCCTAAGGGATCAAGGGGATTCTACAACAGGGAGGATCCAAGTAAGCCAGGGTACCTGAGGGATTTCGATATGCTTTACCCGGAGGGTTTTGGTGAATCTATTTCAGGTGGTGAACGTGAGTATGAGCCGGTTAAGGTTATTGCAAGGATTAGGGAGGCTGGTGAGGATCCTAACAAGTACAGGTGGTTCCTTGAGATGCTTAAGGACTTCTACCCATTAAAGACAGCTGGCTTCGGTATAGGCGTTGAGAGGTTAACCAGGTATATTTGCGGCCTTAGAGCCGTCTGGGAGGCTAGACCATACCCTAAGGTGGCTGGTGTAGGTCCAGCACCATAGGTGGTTTAATGTTTGAGTGGCTTGCGTTAAAGATAAGTGAACTAGCCCTCAGGGTGAAGGCAGGCTTAATTATGCTTAGGGGCATTAATGACTTCATTAATGATTACCCACTGGACGAGATACTGCTTAAGGCAATTAAAGGTAAGGAGGGTGTCTACCCCTTCGGTGAATTAGCCTCATATGGGGCAGCAATACTAGGGGCACCGATTAATCGAAGGTCCTACCCAAGGTTCCTAACCATTGATGACTTAATACTGGTTCCACCAGCCTTCACCCCAAGGAGGCTTGAGAAAATGGCTGAGCTACTTAGGGAACCAGTGTTTACAGATGTTAATCTTGAAACTAACATAGGTGGTTTAAAGTCATCAATGCCCCTTGTGGTGGCATCAATGGGGTCAACGGACATAGCCAGCAGGTACAGTATAGTAATTGCTAAGGCTGCTGCAGAGGAGGGTATCCCGTATGGTATTGGGGAGAACGTACACACGGTTAGGGGGTATGATAAAAGGTTAACTCATGGCCACCCAAGTTTCAAGGAGAGGGTTATGGCTTACTTAACTAATATTGATAAGTACGGTGGAGTGTTCATTCAGCAGAATGTTGAGGATGCTTATGATGAGCATTGGAATAAGGTGTATAGTGATAAGGATCTTGAACCATACATTAATGAAGGTAGGATTGCATTTGAAATTAAGATTGGGCAAGGAGCTAAGCCAGGCTTAGGTGGGGTAATACGGATGAGGAGGGAGGAGGCAGTTAAGGTTAAGGAGAAGTACCACTTCCTGGAGGATCCTGAGAAAACGAGCAGGAAGGAGGTTGAAAGGTATTCCGTACCAGGAACCTATACAGCGGACATATTAAGGGGGATGATTAGGTTAATGAGGACTAGTTACCCAAGGGCTAAGGTGTGGGTTAAGGTTGGCCCCTATAGGGATGTGTTAGACGTCATTAAGGTTTCCTATGAAGAGGGGGCTGATGCAGTAATAATTGATGGAAAGGAGGGTGGAACAGGTATGGCGCCCTCTGTGGCCATGAAGGAACTTGGTTACCCAACCATAGTGGGTTTAATTAAGATTAGGAGGGCTAGGTTAATGGGTATTAACGAGAAGGTTAGTTTAATGATTGCGGGTAGACTATTTAATGGTGCCCACATAGCTAAGTCAAGGGCCTTAGGAGCAACAGCCATTTACGCTGGTAGACCATTCATAGTGGCAGCCATGGCTAAGGGTGAAGTAGGTGTTAGGAACCTTATTGAGGCTACTCGTGTGGAAACCCAGATGGTTGTCTCCGCATTAGGTAAGTATGATGTTAAGGACCTGTCTCCTGAAGATGTGGCGTCACTTAATAAAGACTTAGCTTCCGCCTTAGGCATACCTTACGTTTACTCAAGTGAGTACTAGGGTACGTTAATTATAATTGAGTTATTGAATATTAATAACCTGAGAATGATTTAAAAAGGGGCATGAGCTGGGCTCATAATGTGGCTTAGTGATGAATTCCCAAGGGACCTAAACACCCTTAGGACCAAGAGACCACTGGTTCATCACTTCATGAATTTCGTAGTCATGAATGATGCAGCTAACGTTACATTAGCCATAGGGGCTTCGCCAATAATGGCTCATGCTAAGGAGGAGGTTGAGGAGTTGGCCAGTAAGGCTAATGTGCTCTACATAAACATAGGTACTCTTGACGAGTATTGGGTTGAATCAATGATAATTGCCGGTAAGGCAGCCAGTAGGAACAATGTGCCAATCCTCCTTGATCCAGTGGGGGCTGGGGCAACTAGGTATAGGACTGAGGTTGTTAAGAGAATACTAAGTGAGGTGGAGGTCTCAGTGGTTAAGGGTAATGGTGGTGAAATGCTGTCGTTAGCTGGTGTTACAGGTGGCGTTAAGGGTGTTGACTCTGTAGCTAACGCAACCATGGAGACTGCGGTCAGGGTTGCTGAAGAATATGGTGTAACAGCAGTGGTTACTGGGCCATGGGACTACGTCTCAGATGGAGGGAGAAGAATCATTGTTAAGAATGGTACACCACTCCTTCAATACGTAACTGGGTCAGGTTGCATGGTTGGATCAGTGATAGCAAGCTTCATGGGTGTTAACAGGGATTTCGTTAAAGCATCAGTGGAGGGTTTAGTGGCTTTCGAGATAGCTGCGGAGAAGGCTGAGTTGAAGAGTAAGGCACCTGGTACGTTTAAGCAGTACTTAATTGATGAATTATATAACTTAACTGGAGATGACTACGTTAAGATGGCTAAGATTGAGGTGATTCAGTGAAACTACCCAGAGGCATATACGGCATAACTGATGACTCATACACCGTTAAAAGCCATGTTGAGGCAGCTAAAGTATTCCTGGAGGGTGGGGTTAGGATTATTCAATATAGGCGTAAGGAGGGTAGTATAAGGCAAATGCTTAATGAAGCTAGGGAGATTAGGAAGCTTTGTAATCAATATGGGGCAGTGTTCATAGTTGATGATAGGGTTGACATAGCCATCCTCAGTGATGCAGATGGCGTTCACGTGGGCTTAGAGGATGCACCCGTGGATGAAGTTAAGAGGAGGTTTAGTGGTATCATAATTGGGGCTAGTGCAAGCACCGTTGATGAGGCTAAGGCTGGTGAAGCAGCTGGGGCAGATTACTTAGGTGCCGGTTCCATATTCCCAAGCCCCACTAAGCCTGATTACAAGATACTTGGACTTAATGGGCTTAAGAATGTTGTTCAATCAGTAAGCATACCAGTCTACGCAATAGGTGGTGTAACCCTACAATCCATACCGGCAATAAAGGCTACTGGAGCCTGGGGTGCTGCTGTTATATCAGGTATACTGGCTGCTAAGGATCCTGTTAAAATGGCTAAAGCATTCGTTGAAACATGGGAGAACTCGTAACTTAAGTCCATGAATTAAGTATGGAGAAACCTCAATAGTGCTTTTTAAAATTTCCTATCATTTGGAGAGCCGTAAAGGCTCTAGTTAACTTATGGGTTAATGCCCGTAAATGAGGACAACTCAAGCAGTAAAACCCGCACTTAAGGGTTGGGGCAACTCACCATCAGTGAATAAGGATAAGTACCCTTCAGTGTAGTCATGGTTTGATTAATGACTTATGTGGGTAATTTCATGCTAAATGTTCCAAGTTATGTTCTTTAATGATGCCTTAATAGCCTCTAGTGTATCTCTGCTTAAGGTAACTTCCCTGTTAACCATTGGGTGTGTAACCTTAAGCTTAACATTACTACTAGTCCTAATTAGCTCATCGAGTCCCTGGCTAGCCACTTTAAGGTAATGTATGCTCCTTGGTAATGCCCCTGGCGCATAGTCTTCCGGGTAAATTGGCGTTGCCCCTAACTCAACATTATTAATCACTAGTTTAATTGACTTCTCAATGCCAGTGTACTTTGGCAGTAGGTTTCTTAACTCATCATAGTTGTTCACATTTACGAAAACAGTAAGTGTTAGCTCATTAATCTTCGGCACCATAGGAGCATATGTCTTCACAGCCTCCTTGACTACGCTAATGTCATCCACCCCCTCTAGGTAGGCTGTTTCCTCTATCTGAAACCAGACTGTTGCAGCATCCTCAAAAAGCACTGTTACCCTATCATCGATTGGAACATATCTACTCCTCTTATAATCCGAGATAAGCCTATAGACTTCTTCCCTTATTGGGGAATATTGGGAGGGAGTGTAGATTTTTGAAGTAAGGTTCATTAACTTACTCTGCATTTTAAACTACCCTTAATTACAGTTTACCTAGTGTTTCATCCTCTACCTCCGTTTTAACCCCAGCTGACTTATAGTACTTCTCAAGCGCCTCATTAAACCTATTCGCGTGGAACCTCTCAACCTTAGCAACAGCCTCAAGCCACTCTGCAACCTCCAGTAATCCCTCTTCCCTAGCAGTCTTGGCGAAGGCTGGGTACATTTGCGTCCACTCGTAGGTTTCACCGTATATTGAGGCCTTTAAGGCATCCTCAATGGTGTTTATCTCTATCTCAGCCACAGGATCCACACCCAGATACATTAAGTGTCCAAAGGCATGCCCAGTCTCGGCATTTGCGGTCTTTTCGAAAACTTCAGCAATATCATTGAGCCCCTTCTGTCTAGCTAACCTGGCATAATACAAGTATCTTCTATTAGCCATTGATTCACCCTGGAACGCAACTTTCAGGTTCTCGTAGGTTTTCGTACCCTTGGGAATTTTACCGGCCATGATAGAGTAGCTGAACCTAGTTTATAAATATTTCGGGTTAGAAATAATTCACGTATTATCAACTCCTCATCTTAGAGCAGTTTCCATTAACAATGACGTTTAGATCCTTAACCTCAATCCCCCTATTCATTAATTCATTTATAATCCACGTTAAGTCAACATCAACGTCAATTATTTGCCCAGTGTCCTCACACACCACGTTTAAGTGCGGGTGCTTAGCGATCTCATACCAAGTCTTACCATTAACCTCAAAGGATCTCAAGATCCCAAGTCTAGTTAATGCACTTAAGTTATTGTAGACCGTGGAGATGCTTATGCCAGGTTCAATGTTCTTCAACTCATCATGAACACGCTCAATAGTGTAATGTCCACCACTACTCAGTAACCTGAGTATTGCAATTCTCTGCGGCGTTATCTTCAATCCCTTGCTTCGTAAAAGATCTACAGTATCCTCGCTCATATGGTATAGTTCTTACTTGCACTGGAATATAAGTATTTCTACCTAGGAATATCTTTCACATAGGTATTAGGTTAAGCAGTAAGGAAGCGTAGATTAACCTAATGTGAGTTACGTTCTTAAAGGGTAGGGATTACTCAGCAATGTGTTTAACGTAATTAATGATAATGTCTACTCTATGTTGGTTGGAGTACAGAGATTCAGCTTACTCTACGCTACATTGTACATACCTTTAGCCTTTAAGGAATTAACCTACCTGTGGGTTTCATTAGGGTATGCATCATTAGCCATTGGTGGTTTCATAGGTTACTTGTTCGGTTTCAAGAAATGGTTCGTAATACCGACAGTCATACTGTCCGTATTGGCATTACTATTTAAGCAAGCGCTGGTACCATTACTTATCTTCTTAGGGGCACTTCACTCAGTTATAGTACCGAACGCCTACTCGCTTTTCGGTAATCGTGGGGTTGCTAAATCCTATACTGCATCTTCAGTAGCATATTTAATATCCGGCTTAGTCATATACTTTACGAAAACCCCAATACCACTACTGGCAACAGTACTGTTAACCCTACTACCTTCCATTAACCGTGAAGCTAAAGAGGTGACGAGGTACATGGTTAATTTCATAGTTAAACTAGACTTCGTAAGCATTATACCTTACACAATGGTTACATTCATAGTGGGTGGCTTATACACGGTCTACTTATCAACAATACCAAGCTTCGGTGATTATGGGAGGGTAATATTAGCATTATCAGCTGGTTTAATGGGTGTACTTAGATGGATCTCAGATAAATACGTTGATAATGCACTATGGGTAAGCGTGGCTTTAACTGGTGTAGCCTTCATAATCTACGCCCTCTACCCAAGTATTGCCACTGCACTAATCTTCATTGCGCCTTACTCACTTGTCTACCCACTGGTGACAATGACTGCTGGAAGGGGGAGTAAGGACCCTGTTACCAGCATTAATGCTGCCTTCGCAGGCACATCAACAGGTGAGTCTATTATGCCATTCATCTTCCACTACAACAAGTACCTTGTCCTAACCATTTCTGCATTTCTTGTTACCTTACCATTATTGACTAGGCTACGGCAAAAAGGAAGGAGACTAATTACTGCTACGTAATCTCCAGTAAATCCTTATCACGCACCACTTCATGAACAATACTGTACTCGTTTGGTGTACCTATACTGAACCATGTCTTTGACCCAATCTCCATGGCCATTACTCTGGCTTTACCCTGCACAGTTAACTTAATGGCATCAGTAAACTCGATGATTGGCCTACCCTCATCCTCAATCTTCCTTAAGGCTTCAGTCAACACACCATATTTAAATAAGTACACTGCAGTTAAGGCTAGGTTTGACCTAGGTACCCTAGGCTTCTCCTCAACCTCAGTAACCCTGTATAGGCCGGGCTTCTCCTCAACGAAACCCTGCAATACACCATACCTGCTTGGGTCATTAACCCTCCTGACGAAGACTAAGCCATCAACATCATTATTATTAACGAATTTAACAGCGTTCATGAGTATTGAGCTTTCATTAATCATGAAACCATCATCAGAATGTACTATAACCCAGTCAACATCATTAAGACACCCTAATCCCCTATAGACCGCATCACCAAAGCCTCTTGGTTCATCTTGAATCACGAAATCTACGTTAAAAGCACCCCAAAGAGCCTTAGTATACTTGACTATAGCATCATCATCACTCCTCCTCGTTATGCATATTTTGCTGCAACCAACCCTAGCTAAGGTTGTTATTATTAAGTCAAGCATAGGCCTTATGTTGGTAATCCCATTCACCTTAACAACAAGGGGAAGCAACGCCTTTGGAAAAACCAGAGTCCAAGGCCCATCCCTAGTACCTAAGCCTGCGGCCGTAACCACAGCACCAATATTCATTCAAGGTAGTCCATAACTTAGCTAGAATATAAACTGCACTCACCTGTGGTGAGTAATTCCCTTTACAGGTGGCAATGCAATTAATGAAGTTAAGCCAACTCATAGGGAGACGTAGATTAAGCATAATAGAGTTCTACACTTGCAAAAAGAATGAAAATTTCACTTTCAGAGTGAGTGTTGTTTATGTTATTGAGAATAATTATGGTCTCCTCTTCCTCACTTTGATGCAGAGTTTTAGCCCTGGATCTATCATACTTGGCATCGTAAGGAATAAGTGCCCTAGGCCTAATTGTATGTAGTGGCTTAGGATTAGGCATAAGTTGACCTGAGGAGATTATTAAACAGATGTTCAAAATTCATATTCAAAAATATGAAGATTTCGTAGTTAATCTCACTAAAAATAAGGGAATCACTATACGCTCGATGAAGGATACAGCAGGAACTAGTCCACGTAAGGGGATTAGAATTAACGTTGACGGCCTCCCTTTATTAATTCATCAACATAAATGTTTAATGCAGCGAAAACCACCGTCAGTATTGATATTACCATTACTGCAAGTGTAATTGGACTCATACCGGCACCATAGTGGTAACCATTTGCCAATAACATTATGAACCAGGCTAGGAAACCCACCATAGCTCCAGCATACACTACATTGTAATACTTGGTTATGGTTACGATTACCTTAAGGTAATCCATGCTTAGCCCATGCATCTAAATCTTTTAAACATTACTCATTAAGTTTAATCTAAGATCCTCTGGAAGCCGAGAATTAACTTTTACTGCAGTATCAGTGAAGGAAAGAGGTAACGCTCATAAAAGAAGCATGATCCACAGGACTTAAGAGAACACTGTTCTTAAGTTAATGATTAGTGGAATTTATGAACCTTGAATATTTAAGAAATTGTGGGCCTTTAAGGAAGGAGGCATTATGATTACTACGCTTGGGTTAATTGCCTTGCAGCATCCTGGATTTGCCTAAGTAACCGTTCCCAACCACCGTAGATTGTCCAACCACCGTCAACAACTATTAATGAACCTGTTACGTATGATGATAATTCTGATGCTAGGAAGGCTGCCACATAGGCAACTTCCCTAGCATCACCATACCTACCCATGGGTACTCTACCCTCAATGTCCTGTTTAGTGTACTCCCCTCTAGCTATGTTAACTTCCTGGGCTGAGGACCATATGTAACCTGGGGCTATTGCATTAACCCTAATGCCTAATGGAGCCCATTCCACTGCTAAAACCCTAGTTAAACCAACCAAACCAGCCTTGGCTGCCGCGTAGGCTGCACGCTTAGGTAAGGCCACTATTGGGCCAACCATGGAAGCTATGTTAACTATTGATCCCTTAACCTTCTTAGACACCATTATCCTCGCGACTAGTTGCGACATGTAGAAGGCGCTGAATAAGTCTATTCTGAGGGTCTTCTCCCAATCATCAATGCTTAGGCTTAGGCTATCGCGGATCATGTTTATGCCGGCGTTATTTACGAGTACATCTATCTTGTTAAACTTCTCCACAGTCTCATTAACTATTCTTTCGCAGTCATCATACTTACTGACATCACCAGCCACACCAATTGCTTCACCATCACTTACCTCATCATTTAGCTTCTTAACCGTAGTCTGAACCTCCTCGGCATTCCTAGCATTAATCACTACCCTAGAGCCCACTTCCTTAAACAATTTAGCTATCTCATAACCTATCCCCCTAGTGGACCCGGTAACCACCACTACCTTGCCCTTTAAGTCCGGGAAAGCCACCTTGTGTTGTGTTTCGTAACCCATAGTTACCTTTCATGAATCAACACTAATAAGTTTTGCATCGTATACGTAAGGGGTATTGATTAAGCCTAGTTCACTTTTATTAATGCAATTACACGCAGGTTGCCGCATACATGTGAATAATGCTTAAATTCAGTGTTAAGCAGCCAGGGTGATGAGGCAGTACATTTACGTTGCAGTAATGGTAGCAGTTTTGGCTGTAGTTGTTTTCCTTGCCTACATGTATCTTACCACTAAGACCAGCCTAAATACAGTTAACTCAAGGTACAGTAGTTTACTCGAATCCTTAACTAACCTTCAACTTGTTAAGAATAAGTATGGGTCATTACCTATAATCAATGTTTCAGCGGTTTACGCTACTGAGGATGGGTATGTTGTAGTGTTTACAATAAGTAACCCTGAGAATTACACTCAATTCCTATACGACCTAGACATAACAATGTTACCCTACTCCGCCCGCACGTACTACGTAGGGACTGTATCAATACCACCCTTAAGCACAATAACTTATCCCGTGTTCGTCTACTTCAATAGTACCGTGTTGGCTGTAAGCACTATTTATAATTTCAATCAGGTGGCAGGTGGTTCAGAATCCATTAGGAATACTGTTGTTGGGCCTGTGTACTATGCATTAAGTACATTACCTGGTTCAATAATAATGTTGAGTTATACCTTAGTTAATGGGTCAATGCGCACTTACTCCTACATGATTACTAATTTTACTATACTTAAAAACTCCATTTACGCTAATGCCGCAGCTAGTGACTCATGGCCCTCTGAGGTACTTTTAACCTACTTGGCTCCATCACCCTTCTCCGTAATTGGCTATAGACTTATTGCACCTAATGGAACTGCAGTATTAACCTGCTCCTCAATTTCAAAATCAACTTTCCCCAACGGAACCAGCATTAATAACATACCTACACCTATTGGTCAAGTATACCTACCCCTCTATAATGCATCAGCAACGACTACAATACATTACTGGCTAGGCAGTTATTGGGACACGTTCATATATAATGTGACAGCCGCATGTGAAGGTTCCTTCGTACTCTTCTCAATGCCCATGATTCATTATCAATTGCAGGTAATATACACTATTAATGGGACACAGGAAAGTATAACAATCCCAATAACGTATGTAACCACATCAATGCTGATTTGGAGCTAAGAATCTCATTATTACAGTTTATAAATCAAAGCCATGCACCTTAAATCATCATTATTCAAATTATATACGGAACATTAACTTTGCACTGAATTAACTGTGTGTTTAACATAGTGAGAAAGGCAATAAATGTAGTAGTTTCAGCGATTAAATTACATCATTCATTTAAGTCATAACGGAGTAGCACCCGTGAAGGGGGTGTAGTACCAAGACTCAGGAAACCCTAACCTATTAAGGGTGGGAAAGAGGTCAAAGTGCGGTATCTTAACGTGCTAATACTTTAAACTAAGCTTAGGCAGCGTCATTGATGATAATTGAGGCATGTGTAGGTAACTTCAAGGCAATTAAAAGTGCGTGCATGGAGTTCAGTAAGGGCCTAAACGTAGTGCTTGGTCCCCCTTCTAGTGGGAAGTCATCGATACTTGAGGCGATTACACTCATAATGCAGTCAAGGGGTGAGGATGCATTGATAATTGAGGGTAGGTTACTAATGATACATGATATAGTGGATGTTTTGAGAAACATGGATACTAGTAGTAAGGTGACTGTTAGCCTAAAGTTCAGTATTGATGACCAGGTTTCAAGTTTCCTTAAGGATACTGGGGTTAACGTTAACTCAGGAAGTATAACATACAGTTACAGTTTCATTCACTCCCTGGGCAATGTTGAACAGGAGGTTTGGCTTAATGATAATCTTCTAGTCGCCTTCGGTAGGGTGAATGATAAGAATCTTATTTTTAAGCCTGAGCCCCTTGATTTATGCATAACCCCATACCACGTTATGCATGAGGATGCCTTAGAGACCTGTAGTGATCCACCTGATTCAGTTAAGGTGGCTAAGGCCGTTTTATTCTCACTAAGACAGGGATTGAGAGATAGATTCTTCTTCATAGGGGAGAATAGGCTAGCATGGTGGAAGAGAACATTTGAAACAACAGTAGACCTACTGCCCGACTATTCAGTTGGTGGTGATGCACAGTACACTGTCCACCAATTATCAAGAATGCTTACAGTACCAAGTTATAGGGAGCAGGTTAAGGAAATTTTAAGTGGAATGAAGTCATTAAACGTTGAGGATATAACAGCCGGCTTCATAGCTCCAAATAGGTTAATGGGCTTCATAAAGGCTAAGGGATCATGGGGAGTATTATATAATGCTGGGTTGGGAGTAAGGTCAATACTGCCATTAATAGTTCAATTGGTCTTAGCCCCTAAGGGCTCTACAATAATAATTGATGGAGTAGACATAGGGCTTAATGAAGAATCATTGGATAACATATTAGGCGTGGTAAGTAACTATGCTGAAACCAAGAATCTTCAAGTAATAGCCTCAAGTAGGCTAAGGCCAAGAGTAAGCAACGCAAGGATCATTGAGTTAACCGAAGCCTAATTAACGCATAGTTTTAATCCATTAGGCTTCATGCATACATACGCCTTCAAAATTTCCAGTTACAAGCTTCCTATAGAATAGCATGTATTAAATTATTAAATATATTTTTACCCCATGTTGAGAATAAGGTGGGTCACATTAATAATGGGGTCAGAATAAAATTTATTTAGCCTTAATAATTAGGGTACGTTAATGAACAACAAGGTAATAATCATAGTGGTAGCGGTAGTGGTTGCTGCAGTAGCAGTGGTGTTAGTAACATCAGCATTAGGTATAATTCCTCTAAGTATTCCCGGATTAAGTTTTGGTAAATCATTACCCAGTAACGGTTTCGTCTACGTAATTGGCGCTTACCCTAATGTACCTACCCTGGTTCGTGATGTTGTCTATGGTCATGAGTTACGTGGCCTAGGTAGTAGCGAGGGTGTTGGTTCCCTAACTCCTAGTGCGGTGCAGTATATTTTAAAACTTGTTAAGAACGGTAATGACTATGTTATAACTTACGGTAATCCTAAGGCTTCTGTTTGGCTTCTTGAGTTTCTTGATCCAGTCTGCCCTTATTGTTCAATATTTGATGTTTATAATTTTAGTCAGATAGCTCCATTGA
>NZ_JAGDXD010000016.1 GCF_023256255.1 Caldivirga sp.
CATTTATTGGTCCACCACAGTAATCACAGATAAGCCTAGGTAATGCGGTTACTGTTGAGGCTGGCTCTAACGCTACGTATACTGACTCCTTATCCTTAATATCATTGATTAGTTTAATTAGGTTGTTGAAGTCAGACGCTTTAACAATAACCATGTACCTACCGTCAATTAACCTATAGCATTCCCCCTCATGCCTCTTCCTAGTTACTATGAATGCCCTTGGGTAACCATGGGAAGCATCAATGGTGAATTTAACACCCTTAGCCCTTAAGGACTTAACCAGCCTTGATGCGGTAGCCTTACTGACGCCAATCCTGTTGGCTAATTCTGAAACACTTAACCTAGAGTCCTCGCTAAGCAGTGAAATAGCCTTCAACTCAATTTCCGTAAACCTTGAAAAATCGGAACCATCAACCATGCTTGCTCAGTGAAAATCTCTCTAATTAACCTTATTTCGCACCCACTGGTTCACTAACACATGGCTAAGCACGTTGATCCGGTATGTGGCATGGAGGTTGAGGATACTGTGCCATTTAAATCACTGTACAGGGGGAGGGTTTACTACTTCTGTTCACGTCATTGTAAGGAAGCCTTCGATAGGGAGCCTGAAAAGTACCTGAAGGAGGGGCCTAGGGGCATGCCTAATGCGTGACAATCCCCATGAGCAGTGGATTAAGGGAAATTAAGGTTGGGTTAAACTTCAGGGAAGGGACTAGGAGGGTTACGTTTAAGATAGTTGGAATGCACTGCGCCACCTGTAGCTTAACAGTCCAAAAAGCGCTCCTATCAGTACCTGGTGTATTGGCGGCTGACGTGAGCCTAGCTAATGATGAAGCTGTGGTTGTTGTTGACCCAGGTAAGGTTAATTACGCTGATTTACTTAATGCTGTTGAGAGGGCTGGTTACGACATATACCGGGAGGAGGCTACCATAGGTGTTAAGGGCCTTAGCCCTGGTGACGAGGTAAGCATACTTAGTGAATTTAGGATACCGGGGGTTTTCGACGTCAGGGTTAACCTAGCCTATAGTGAAGTTAAGGTGGTTTACAACCCCCTAGAGCTTAGTGAAGCTGGCTTAGTTAAGGTTATTGGGGACTTGGGCTTCAGGGTTACTTACGTTAAAACCGGGAGCAGCGGCTTTGATATTGATAGGAGGGCTGCTGAGGCTGATTTAAGGGACTTAAGGATTAGGCTACTGGTTTCTGCACCATTAACGTCAATAATAATGATAATGGTATGGGTTCTGCAACCCATGGGTATAATGCCCAGTAACCTAACCCTATGGATTGGGTTAGCCCTAGCCACTGTGGTTGAATTCTACCCAGGCTGGAGGTTCATAAGGGGTGCGTTAAGGGCCTTCAGTAACCGCACCGCCAACATGGACACTCTAGTAGCCTTAGGCACATTAACCGCATACATCTATAGCCTACTCTACGCACTACACGTAGTGGGTGGTGAGGCGTTTCTTGACTCCGGTCCAGCAGTAATAACCCTAATCCTACTGGGTCGTTGGCTTGAGGCTAAGGTTAGGCTTAGGGCAGCGTCAACAGTAAGGTCACTAGCCCAATTAATACCCGGTAAGGCAAGGGTCTTAACTAACAGGGGGGAAGTGGAGGTTAGCGTTAATGAGGTTAAGCCAGGTGATGCAATTATCATTAGGGCTGGGGAAACAATACCAGTGGATGGGGTAGTTAATGAGGGTGGTGGCCACGTTGATGAATCAACCATGACGGGAGAAGCTGAACCCAGGCTAAGGAAGCCAGGTGATGTTGTGTTAGCTGGCACTAGATTACTCGATGGTTACCTCATCATTAGGGCAACTAGAACTGGGGAGTTCAGGTTAATAGCTCAGATTGCTAAGTTGGCTAGGGAGGCCCAGGCAGCTAGGTTACCTATACAGTCAATTGTGGATAAGGTGTCAGCCTACTTCACCTGGGTTATCATAGCGGTAGCCGTAGCAACATTCACAGCCTGGCTTAGCCTAAGGGCACCACTCTACCTAGCGGTCCTGCACATGGCCTCCGTCCTAGTTGTGGCTTGCCCATGCGCCCTCGGCCTAGCCACACCCATGTCCATAATGGTTGGTGTGAATAGGGCTGCCCAGGAGGGGGTTTTGGTGAAGAGGGGTGAGGCCCTTGAGAAGCTTAATAGAGTCAGGGTTATTGCCTTCGATAAGACTGGAACACTCACTGAGGGTGAGCCAAGGGTTGTTAAGGCCATGATGGATAAGGAGCATTTAACATTAGCCGCATCAGCGGAATACCCATCTAGCCACCCATTAGCTAAAGCTATTGTTAAGTACGCTGAATCAGTGGGTGTTAAGCCAATTAACGTTAGTGAGTTTAACCAACTTGAGGGTATGGGGGTTATTGCGGTGGTTGAGGGTAAGAGTGTTGGAGTTGGTAATGCTAGGTTAATTGAGGGTATGGAGGCTAAGGTTAACCCTGAGTTTACGCGATTGGCGGAGACTATTGGAAGTGAAGGATACACACCACTCTTCGTGGTGGTTGATGGGGAAGTTAAGGGGATGATAGTGGTTGGTGACCCATTGAGAGCTAATGCCCCTGAGGTAATTAAGGAGATTAAGGAATTAGGCCTAAGAACAGTAATGATTACCGGTGATGCTGAGGGACCAGCGTATGCAGTGGCTAAGGTACTGGGTATTGATGAGGTTTACGCAGGCCTAATGCCTAGTGATAAGTCTAAGGTGGTTAGGGATCTTAAGGCTAAGTATGGTTCAGTGGCTGTGGTTGGAGATGGGGTAAATGACGCTGTTGCCCTTAATGAGGCAGACGTAGGCATAGCTATGGGTACAGGTAGTGACGTAGCTAAGGAAGCTGGGGATGCAGTGCTAGTTCTGGGTGAGCTTAAGGCTGTTCCAAGGCTCGTAAAATTGTCGAAGGCAGTTGTGAGTAACATTAAGTTCAACATAACTTACGCCTTCGCCTACAATACAGTACTGGTACCGGTGGCAGCTGGGCTAATACCCGGCTTAACCCTGAGACCAGAATTAGCAGGCTTGGCCATGGCGCTAAGTAGCTTAACGGTAACATTAAACGCCTATTCAATTAGGTTACGTAGGATTTAATGCTGAGATTAGGTATTTGCCTTCCCTGAATGTGACTCAGCATCCTTAATTATCCTCTCCAATGCATGCTCAGAGCCTTGCTTAAAATGATTAATAATCCAGCCCTTAACTGGTATTAACAATGGATGTAGCTCAATGTCCCAGTCACTAATTAGTTCACCGTCAGCAACATGGATCCTGTGGGTTCCTTTAAATGGTCCACTAATGAAATTAAACAACACTCCATCATTACTAACTTTAACGTAAGCATCACCGTGGTTTAATGGTCCATTGAAGGCGAATTTAATGTAGACATGTAGCGTGTCTTCACTTCTATCAATTATCTTCACTTCTCTATGTCCATGCCAGTACTTAGGGTAATCCTCAACATTAGATATTATACCTAAAACCACGTCCTTGGAGGCTTTTACACTTTTTCTAACAGTGAAATGCACCATGAGTTTAAGGAATCGTTAACCGCAGTTAATAACTTATTCGCGCTTCACTAAAATGCGCTAGGTGAGGTTAAGTATTATATATGATTAAGTTACCCTTAAGTTTATTGAACTAGTGTTCGGCCTTTATTGTGGTTGATGGTTGCTTTTCAGTTTCATTGCCCCTTCCCGTGCTGTCTACGGGGATGTGGGGGGTTCATTGGGTGCCTTCCCTAAGGCTTCACAGTGGCACTATCCAATTAAACATCACAATAAAAGCCTATAAACTTCATGATTACCTATAGCATTAAGAGAACTAAAAAATAACGAATAGCTACGTAAAAACGTTACAGACTCATGCCTTTTAACTAGGTTCATCAGTATTAACCCCTTGAAGACGCTCATATATATCTCAGCTGGTTCAGCTGAATGCAGTCTTAGTCTTTAATGTTCCTAGTATACATGGACCTCAATGGGCAAGTATAATCCTTAATGCCTTAGAACCCCGAAGTATTACTAAATCATGTGCTGGATTAATGAAGATGTCCTCATCTTTCAGTAATCTTAATTAGTAAAGTACCATTGGGTTCACGACGTCAGCTACAGCATGCACTGACGCTAATAGGGTATAGATTAACCTAAAGATATAGTAAGTGAGCTAAATTACCTAGCCATATTTAATACTGCGTACTTTACTATTGGGTCAGGAATTCTGTATTTATCATTCACTTCAATTAGAAAACCCATCTTCACAAGGTTCCTTAAATCCCTTGATAATGTTGCATTCGTTGGCCTTCTACCTGTCTTAGCCATTACATACCTTAGAATATCACTCCACTTGGCTTCCTCAAGTGTCGCTGTGGCTTCCATTATGTATTGGTAATACTGGCTTCTTGAGTATAATTCCTCAATTTCACTCTTGACCATGTTAATGCCTAATTCCTTAACCTCATCCAGGGCCTCTAAGCCTTTATCTAAGTATAACTTACCAAAGTAGGTTAACCAACCAACAATACCATCTAATTCATTCACTGCCTTTTCCCAAACATAATCCTCAACATTAGTATTTAACTCGGCGAATCCTCTTCTCAGGAAGTCAATGGACTTTTCCCTATTGAATGGCGTTAACTCCGCAGTGAAGAAGTATCTACCGTATAATTCTGAAGATGGATCATCAATACCAAGAAAATCATGCAGTAAGCCAACTTCACTACCAGTAAGAACTAGTGTTATGTTCCTGAGGTTATCATAAATGTAGGCCAATAGCGGCCTTAGGCCTGAGGTTGAGTACCTAAGGTATTGGGCTTCATCAAACACTATTATTATTCTTTTTCCAACATCATTTAACGCATCAAACACCCTCACTATATTATTTCTAGTCTCCGAAGGCCTTAACCTAATTCCAACAGAACCTAAGGATAAGTCTACATCCTTAATTAAGTCCTTAAGCCTCTCCTTAAAGCTTAACTTACCTAATGATGATTTAAGTTCATCGTAAATCCTTTCCACTGGTACCTTCTTTGAAACATTGTCATAAAGCTTCCTAACATCTATGAATAAGTAATCCATGCTTAGTGAATTCAATACGGAGAGGACTAAGCTTGATTTACCGATTCTCCTTAAGCCAAGAACTAGGATTAATCTCTCATTGATACCTTTCTTAAATCTCTCAATTTCAAGTTACCTATCGTAAAGTTCACTTAGTGATATCTTTGGTTCAGTGTTGAAGAGCAAGTATCACCCCCGATACTTAAACTTTATGTAATGTTAACCCATGCCGCTGACTCAGGGGAATTGTAGAATCAGTGGGCCCGCCGGGATTTGAACCCGGGACCTTCCGGTTATGAGCCGGACGCTCTACCATGCTGAGCTACGGGCCCTATAACCTATGGTTGCCTAAGACTTTTTAACTTTTACCTCAGGCGACTTTTTAAACCATTCCCTTAATTAAACAAGCCTCACCATTCAAGACCCATGACACCCACAATACCCTTATCATAGTAGTGCTTAATGGGCTTAAACTCAGTTACTAAGTCAGCTAACTCAAGGAATTCACTTGGTGCATTACGCCCTGTTAAAACAACGTTAACTTCATTGGGTAGTTTCCTTAAACCATCAATAACCTCACTGCTGGTCAATAATCCACCTTCAACCGCGTTGTTGACCTCATCTAGTATTAATAGGAATGGCTTAACCATTATGCTTCTTTCAATGGCCTTACTGAAGACATCCCGAGGGCTTCTCAACGCCTCCTCACTCATGTAATACACCTCAACCAGGTCACTCATCTTGAGTAATGCAGAGTACTCGCCAACCCACTGTCCCCTATAGATTAGGGTCTTCATAACATGCGCAACTATAGACTTCAATCCATGCCCATAAGCCCTCAGCACTAGACCCAATGCAGCAGTGGTCTTACCCTTACCATCACCAGTGTAGACTAGTATTAGACCCATAGATTAAGCATTGTACTTACGTAGTATAAAAACATTAAGATCCTGAAGCATTAAGCCCTATTTCCCATAAGTAATTGGCTCCTTGCCTCACTGATTCTTGAGTTTAACATACGTCAACTTCTGGGTGCTCAGTGAGTTTAAACCTAGTGGGTTTAACGACCCTCAATTATTGTAGAACACTCCATCGTCCCGTTAATGAGGGGGTAAGCTTAATAATGATGATTACGTTAAAATGCAGTATATTAACCTACTGTTTAGTGGGTTTTCCACCCTTAGTTGCTATGCCCTGCGCCTCCTTCCATGCTTCATATTCACTGGGTTCTATACTGGCCCAAATCTCCCCAAGGGTTACGTACTTTAAACCAGGCCTAGGCTTAAGCATTGAGCCTGGGATTACGTACACCTCCCTATTACTGTACTCGCTTGGTACACCCATGTATATTCTTATCCTTTTCAAGGCTATCTTACCCCTACTCCGCTTGTACGGAAGCATGCCCCTGATGATTCTCCTGAGGATCCTGTCTGGTCTCCTAGGCCACTTGGGGCCAACCTTCTCTGGATTATAATGGGTCCTGATTTCACTCATCCTCCTCTTAAACCAGTCAATGACCATGTTCCTATCACCGGTTATAACAGCATTCTCAGCGTTAATTATGATGACCCTCTTACCCTGCAGCGCTAACTTAGCAACAACTGTTGCTAATCTACCTGCAACGTGATTTGACGCATTAATCACTACCTCATTCTCCTTGGGTAATTCACCCTTATTAAGCACCTTGACCTCGCTCATAACTTAACCAAAGCACACTGGCAGGGGGCCTTTTAAATAATTTGCATCATTAATGCCTGACCCCAGTTAAGTTATTGTTTCGCCTTCAGGTAACGAAAAATTAATACTATACAGTGTGTTCAGTCCCTTTAATTGGGTTTATTCTAATTTATTAATTCAAGAAGTTAAACTAGGCATTAAAAGCTTAAATAACCCTTAGAGGAATATAAGCGTATTATGCTTAACTTCAGGAAGGGTCAAATGAGCGCTATTGAGGCCATAGTAGTGGTGGTTATTATTGCATTAGCAGTAGTAGTGTTCATTAGGTTATTCCCCAGTTACCTACCCACTGCAGGCAGTGAGATTAATACACTTCAACTTGATGCGATGGCTCAAAGCCTACTAAGCTACATAGTCACTAACCCAGGCAATCCAACGTACTGGGGCTTAAATGCGAGCCTAATGAGTGCTTTTGGCCTAGCCTCAACTGGGTCAGCCTACTCACTGGATCCATTTAAGGTTCTTCAACTAGTCTACTGGGATTACGCTAACAACGCCAGTGTTGCTGTGTCGCCAAGTAACCTTAGGGGTTACTGTAGTATTAGCCAGATAAATGGCGTGGGTTTTAAGCAGTTCCTAAGCCAATACGGTATCAGCTACGTTTCATTGAATTACCTATGGTTATTTACAGTTGGTTACCCAACCAATTGGGTAATTAGTTATAGCCAAGTTAAGCAACTGCTCGGCCTAGGTAATAGGTACGACTTTGTGATTATTATTCACCCACTCTACATGATAAGGGTGATTAATATGTCCTCAAGCATAGCGTACATTAAGGTTACCGACTACTCCACAGGTGCAGCAATACCTAATGCGACAGTTACAGTGCAGTACTTCATAGCATCATTAGCATCCAAGGGCAACAACTCAGTATTCTACCAAGGTTACTCCTCATCAATAACCAACTCCAATGGAGTGGCTTCAGTTAACTTACCTGCACCCTTTAATCCAAACAATTACTACTACATGGTTATTACAGCCCAGACGGCCGGGTTAAAGGACTACGCCTACTACCAATACCCCGCAGTCCAAATACCACTATTATTGGTGGGTATAATGCCATTAATTAACAGTAATGGCTACAGCGTAATATTCACTGACCCACATATATTCACTAATTGCCTACTAGGCGTGAGCTTAAGTAATCCAAGCCAATCTGCATTAGGCTTAAGGATAGTTGCAGTGTATAAGTCAATATACAACTTCACCACAATGAGCATAAACTTCACGTTTAACCCATCGGAAGGCAATAATAGTTACCCAGTGCCATGCAATTACCTTAGCGCTAGTAATACGCCGAACTACTCAGCATGCTACTGGAACCTACCCAGCACACCAATGCTCCTGCTTGTCTGGATACAGAGGAATAGCCAGGGAGAAAGCGGTTCAGTTCCATTAAGCCAATTACTCGTCATACCCCTAGGCTACAACCCAGACCTATATTTAGTTAATAGAACAATAATCTTCGGTTACCCGGTTAAGTACGCACCCACCGGTGTATCTAGGGCGTTAGTCTACATTGGTGATGCAGCCTACGTGATTAAGCTCTACCTATACTACAGGGGTAATGCCTTCAGTGGACTGGGGGTGAGTTAAATTGAGGGGTCAGGCTGTAATACTTATTGCACTAGTCATAGTCCTGGCCGCCTTAGCCCTAGCTGTAGTGTTCAGGGTTTTCGCAATGGCTCCCGCGTACGTTTACCAGAGGAGCATATACTACGTCTTTAAGTATAACCCACTCCTAGTGACTCAAGGCTTAACACTAAGCATGAATACTGCAGTAGATTCCTTCGCAATGAACTTCAGTAGATTCATGCTTAACTACGGTATAGCAATGTACCTTCACGTCTTGGCTGGGTGGACACCATTACCAACATCATTACTAAGCATGCTTCAACAGGAATTCAACCTAATAATCAACACTGCCTACGCACCAACAGGCCTAGCTGTGCCGGTTAAGCAGCCTAATTTCAACATGTCAATGTTCACCGACTTCTACGGTGCCCTAGGGGTACCTGGGTTAAGCATGATTTACACTGGGGGTAATGGTTCAGGTATTTACGTGGGTATTAATCAAACGTTCAACATGCCTACATTAGGTATCTATAACTTAACCCTAGCCAGTTCATTAAACCTAACAGGCGTATTAATTAAGCCAAGTTCATCAACATGCAATGCACAGCCAATCCTCACCCAGTACACGGCAACCTACTACTGCACTTATAACTTCACCCTGAATTCACCATCAGCCTATAGGTACATTTGCATTGGCCCAGGGGTCAATAAAACTGGGGGCACTAATTCAGCCTGGGCTTACTTAACCAGTGGTTCAGGAGTATATGGTGCAGTATTACTTTATCCAGTCGATGAACTAGATGCATCAGGTGGATTCAGAATAAGTGCATTATTTAGGATAACTAACCCAAGTAGCTTTAATATTGCCTTAAGTTTCCTAGACCCATACCCACCATCCAATGCATTCTCATTAACTGGGTACAGTATTGCTTGCTCACCAAGCTCTATTTCAAGTAATAAAATTACACTGCAATGTAATGTATACGCTGGTTCTAATCTAATTGCAAGTCCATCCGTTAAGTTATCATTACCATTGAATGCAATTAATGTTACCATCCAAGTAAGGAGCATTAGTGGGGGCCCATTCTCAAGTAACCCCACGGCTACTGCTAATTTCTACATTAATGGTTCATTACTAAGGAGTTTAACAATAAGCTTACCTTCATGGCATAGCGTATTTTCAAGCACCTTTAATGAGTATGCGTATGAGTTATATGGCCTAGATAGTTATACAAATTCACCACTGGGTTCATGGGTCACGGTCCTTAACCTAACCAATTCAAGGATAATGCAAGTCACAGTTAGGCTTAGGCAGAACTACACCCTTATAGTTAACCCAATAATAGCTGTTAGCCTAAATAATGCCCCAGCATTGGGTTCAACACTTAGTTTAGCCTATGTTAAGCCTGGCGTTGGCTTAAGGACACTTAACATTAGTTACGTTACGTGCAACATAACCTCAAACGCAATAATGTATGAGGTTAATTTAAGTAATGTGAACCCTAGTATTATTGGGTATCCTTATAGTCAATTACTTATCCTAGTTAATTATTCAGGAATATCACTAGTGATTAATCCATGGAACCCAAGCGCATTAAGAATATATGGAGTAAAGTATGGTGGTTACGTACCACGTGGCTACTCATCAACATCTATGGTGGGTTACTATATTCAAGTCTACAATACGGTTACCGGTTCCTTAACAAACATTGCATATTTATGGAATGGAGGGGTGCCAACTGTCTTAACAATATATGAGGGTACATCAGTAATGATTAACTATGGTTTTTTAACAACAATATACTTGGTTAATGTGTATCCTTCATTAAACGTGAACATATACCCTAGCATAGTTAGTTCACTTAAGTTATATTCATTTAATGAGGCGATTTATAATGTTCCCCCGGGATACCTCGCCCTTGATGAGACAGCACCATCATCTAATCTTAATCCAGGCCTTATAATTAGCTTCAAGTATCTACCTAGTCAAACACTACCAATAACCTACATTAATACGACAATCACCAACTGCGGTAATAACTTTGCACTACTACTGTATTATACCCCTGGTGTGGGGTATGTTTACTATGGTAATGGTGGTGGTCAATTATGTTAATGAGGGGTCAAGCCAGGTTAATTGAGGCCTTAGCAGCAGTAATAGTGATAATTGTGCTCCTCTCAATGCTTCCCCTGCTCTTTAAGTCACCCCTCACGCCGCTTAGGAGTCAGGTTCAGGTTAGCGTCAGCCAGTATGCCTACAATTCATTGTACACTCTGGTCACTAACCCATTATTCATAAATGCCCTCAGTAAGGGTAATTGGAGTGTTATACATTCACTGGCATCCGCCATAATTGGGCCTCAGTATAATTGGTTCATTGGGCTTGAACCCCTTTACAAAGCCTTAACCATAAGCTCATACAAGGTTACGCGCAGTTACGTAGCCTTAAACATAACCCTAGTACCAAGCCCAAGTACATACGGTGGTTACGCCTTAATTGACCTACCAGTCCTCCTAATTAATCAGGGCCTACCCCTCAGCTATAGGATAAACACCAGCGTACCTATGGCTAACGTATTCATGGTAGACAGTAGTGGTAAACCGGTTAACTGGTGGTTAATGAGTTATAATTACGTTACTGGGGATGCCTTAATCTGGGTGAACGCTAAGTCAAGTACATTATCAATCATTGTCTCAAGGAATGGTTCTGTCCCATATAACCCAGTACTAGGCCAATACTGCAGTAACCCCTACTGTCCACCCTACGGTGGTTTAAGTTCATTCATGGCTAATGCGCTTAATTTACCAGTAACCAGCTACAATAATGGAGTAAACGTGCTTACTAGCCAATACGGCTTAAACCAGTACTGGTGGTTTAATGGGTACACAGTCGTATGCGCTGGTTACTACTCATTATCAAGTAATGTACTTACATTTAATGTTCCTCAATCATCATCAGCATCATGCAGGTTAATTAACCCATTAAACACGGGAATATACACAACCTTAATTGGGCAATTGATAAGTGTAATACCTGGGTCAACATTAAGCATAGGCTTAAATTACCTGGTTACAGTGTATAATGGGTCAAGTAGCTATACGGTTCCCATACCTGTCGTATTAAGCTTAACGTATTATATCAATGGAACGGTTAATTATTCATTATACGTTAATGGCCAATCCGTTTACAGTGGCAATGGGCAATACGTGTACTTATTCATGGTAACCCTACAGCCTGTGGTTAACCCAGGGGTATGTAGTAATGGTTACTCATTGTACTTTACATTAAAGGAATCGGTAGACATCTATGATTACGTCTCAATGACCCATAAGCTAATAAGCGGCCTATACCAATCGCAATGCCTACCCCTCACATACAATGGTGTAGCCTCTGCATCAATTACAATTACTGGGGTAACCTTAACATTAAGTTCCCCATCTCAACCCGGTGTGAATTACGCCTATAATTCTACAGTGAAGATTTATGATTTAACCACTACACCGCAGGCCACTTCAGCTGTAGTTACGGGGACTTACTTCAACTATGCGATAACTAGTAATGTTATTCCACGGAATTACGCATACAGTATTCCTGGGCTACTGTTCACTCCAACGGCCGGCGCATTCACTGTTATTACGTTACCTAATGGGACATATTATTTAATTGCCCTAGAGATACAGGAGGTGAGTGGTGGCTAATGCCTAGGGTTGGTCAATCTAACATCATTGGGACTGTTATATTAATTGCTGCTGTCTTAGCCATATCATCAGTCTTCCTAATGTACGCGATGGGTAATTTCAATAGGGCTGCTGCGTCAGCAGCATTGTCCCAGGTTGAATCCTTCCTAACGAATGTTGCAGATGATGTTGAGGCGTCAATGTATGTCCCCGGGACAGTGCTTGTGTACCCAGTACCATCGACTGGTTATGGTTCATTCAACTTGATTAATAGGTACTGTAATTACACAATTAAGGGTTACGGTAACTTCACCAGCGGCGCTGTTGTCTACGGTATTCCACCCGGCTTATTATCATACCCAGTTAACTTCATTAATGTAATTAGGGGTGGTTATGGTAATGGGTTACCAAGCACCACCATTGACAACCCTATTGTTAATAATTCAGCTGCACCACTAGTGTCAATAGTTCAATTCGGCTACGGTAAGGTTCTTAATGTGAATTATGGCACTTACCTAGTCGTCTTCCCAAGGGTTATGATTGTTGAGAATCAACCAACCGCCTACGTTTACGTTCCAGTGTTTAATACGGTGGTTAACCCATCCTTAAGCTCTAGGGGTACTTTAATAATTAACGTAACTAGCGTTAAGTCCACAATAGTCTCACTGCCAAGTGGCTCATCAGTAACGGTAAGTGGACTCTGCGGCGGTGGCTTAGGTGGATTAATTACTGTCAGTAATCTTAACAGTATTGACATTATTGTGATTAACATGACTGTGACCTACAGGTGATGCTATGGATGTAATAGGTTACGTCATAATAACGGTTGCCTTAATCACCATTGCGGGATTAATGTACTACTACGTTAACTACTACATAACCTACAACATGCTTAACGTTGCATCTTACCTGGAGTCACTAATATATAATGCTATCATTCATGAGTTTCAAACGGCCGTTGCCCTAGCGTCCCTAAGCCAAGTCACTGGTTCATTCCAATACCAGTTAACGCTACCAACAGCAACTTTACCTGGTCAGGGGATTTCACTATACTACACTATTACACTGTATCCAGGTTACTTAAGTAACGGTGATGTGGGGTTATTCCTCAACATTACCGTTAAATTATCCTCAAGCAGCATTAGCCTTAGTTTTAGGAAAAATGGATTAGCGGTATTATCATCCCAGCAGCCTGTTGTGATAGATGCCTTAAACTGCATCAACTCCTCAACCCCAGTCACGTTAATTAACCCTAACTGGGGCACGTTACCGAACCCACCACCGTCATGTACGTGGAGTAGTTCACTTGTAATGAATGGTTTAGCCTATCTTAATATTACTAAGGCTGGTTAAGTGAAGAACCTCTGCTTAACCTCCTCCTTCTCGGCATTGTAGAGCTTAGTTATGAAGTCATTGAAGTCCTCCGACCCATCTGATGATAGGAATTCCTCAGCCCTACGTAGGCTTATCCTACTGGCTATGGCCATTAACCCCCTCCAACCATACTTAGTAACTAATTCACTTGCCTTCACCAGTCTCTCATAGTCATCACCATTACCCCTCTTAACTATTGCCGTAACCTTATCAGGCTCCATCTTTGATGCAGTCAACTTAACTGAACCGCACCTGGGGCATTTTAAGTCCTTAATCAAGTCCTTAACCTTACCAATGTAGACGTTACCGCATTCAAGGCATGCTAGGGTTAATGGTTCATTAAGTAGCCTAGCCTTCACGCTCTCTATTATTAACCTATCCAGCCTCTCAGGGGCAATCACCTCAAGCCTACTACTCGCCTTACTGAGTATCTCCCTAGCCATTGGACTGAACTCGCTTCCCTCAATTACAGTTACTTTAATTGACCCATCTAGAATTGACTTAAGAACCCTCACTGCCCCATCAACATCAAGGTCACTTGTTATGAATTCCCTTAAAGCCTCAACGTAGACTGGCGTATCCTCAAGGGCCTGTATTAGGTTTGTTAAGCTAATGTCTGAGACTGACTTATCACTCTTAATTACATTAAACCTCCTAGCCACGTGAACTATCTTCCTCTTGAATAAGCCAGTCTCAAGGGCTATCCTCTTAACGTACTGGAGGAACTCACTCATGTTTAAGTTAGCTAACGCGTTCAGTGACTCAATTATGATGCTTGACTCAACCTTGCCGGGTAATTGAAGTATTATTGCGTATGGGTCCTGTTGAACCCTCACCGGTAAACCGAGGGCATGCGTCATGTAGCTGGCTAATAGTCTTGATAAGGTCCTGTTGACCAATGTACCGAAGCTGGCGTGTATAACCACTAATTCACCCACCCTCTCAATAATTATTGAGTCATCAGTTGGCACAAAGCCGTACTTCAACTGTTCCTTAATGGTCGACACTATGTACTTGACTGTACGCCTAGATACGCCTAACTCCTTAGTTAACCTACTAATTAAAGCATCCTCACTAGTGCCGTTCCTTAACTCACTCATTATGGTCTTCTTTAACCTACCGACGTCCTGGGCAATCTCAAAGGGGACAGGTATCTCCTCCCCAATCCATGATGGTATGGCGCCCACCGGGTCCTTCGCTGGCTCAACGTATATTATATCATCCTTAATTGACCTAAGAATCCACACGTTACCCCTGAAGACGAACTTTATTCCTGGCTCCCCGTACTCAGCCATGAACGCTTCATCAAGTACACCAACCGCCTCACCTGTATCAACCCTAGTTACCAGGTACTGCTTCTCCTCAGGTATCATTGATAAGTTACTGAAGAAGTATTCCCTAAGCTCAATCCTTGACCTGGGGTTCCTTGGCTTTAGAACAACACCCTCATCCTCAATGAAGTAGATGAGCCTAGGCCTAAGGCCCTCACTCATGAACCTAAGCACAGCGATTAATTCATCCCTAGTTAAGTTCCTGTAGGGGTAGGCGCCTTTAACTATGTTGAATATTTCATCAACAGTCCACCTGGGCTTCATGAGTATTAGTGACACTACCTGATTAAATAGAACGTCATAAGGCTTCTCAGGGGGCTTGGTTGGTTCAAGCCAACCTGCCCTAGCCCTATTGATTATGGCCACCGCCTCCAAGGTGTCGTTAATGTCCTCCGTTATTATAATGCCCCTAGGCACCTTATCAAGCCTATGCCCACTCCTCCCAACCCTTTGAACAAGCCTGGTTACTTGATGTGGTGAAACGTATTGAATAACCTGGTCAACGTGACCAATGTCAATACCCAACTCCAGGCTTGAGGTAGCTACAACAGCCTTAAGCCTACCACCCCTAAGCATCTCCTCAGTGTTAAGCCTATTAACCCTTGATAATGAGCTATGGTGTATTGATACTGGGTAGGTTGGGTTAATCATGAGGATCCTTGAGGTCAGTAACTCAGCCATTGACCTAGTATTAACGAACACTATGGATGACTTATCAGCATCATCAATCAACCTCATGACGTACAGTAACCTTGCTAATGCATCATTGTGAAAGAGCTCATCAACATTAACCCCATTCACCATCATGTACCTAGCCTTGAGTTCATTAATGTCAGCGCTGCTCAGTGATGCGGCTGGGTTAACTACATCGAATTGGTAATTCCTAGTGAAGGATAGGTTAATTACCTCGCAATCCTCATCATTACCCACTAGGAACCTAGCCACCTCATTAGGGGAACCCACTGATGCTGATAAGCCAATTACCTGGAATTTCCCAGCTAGGGCCTTAAGCTTCTGGAGGCCGATGGATAATTGACTCCCCCTCTTGTCCTCGACTAATTCATGAACCTCATCAACAATAACCCACTTAACCTTAGATATGTGTTCCCTAAGCCTACTACCAATGAAGAGTATTTGAAGAGTCTCAGGGGTGGTTATGAGTAGTTGAGGCGGGTTCCTACTCTGCCTAGCCCTCTCATTCTTATCAGTGTCACCATGCCTAACAGCCACAGTTAACCCAACCCCACTAGCCCACCACTCAATCCTCCTCAGTAAGTCCCTGTTAAGGGCCCTGAGGGGGGTTATGTAGAGTATGTAAATGCCCCTTGGCTTATCCTGCGGCATACTTAGGAACATTGATAAGACAGGCAGCAGCGCAGCCTCAGTTTTACCACTACCAGTTGGGGCTATTAATAGAGTGTTCCTACCGCTCAATATAACTGGAATTGCCTTAAGCTGGGGTTCCGTTAATTCCCTGAAACCCCTCTTAACCACTAATTCCTTAACCATGGGATGAAGCATGCTTAATACATCATTATGCATTATTACTGCTAACAATGTGCATAACCCCTTATAAAAGTTTCCACGGTATGAATGAAGAATCATGAAGCCAAGTCATTTAGTGTAAGGCAACTGCAACAAGTTAATCATTGTTTGCGTGGAGTAATATTTTTAAGTTCACGATACAGCACCTGCTGATGAAATATAGGCTAATGGATATTTTAGCGTGCCCATATGATAAAACGTTTCCACTAACGCTAGTAGTATTTGAAGAGAAGACTTACCCTGAAAGAACATACAGTGGTAGGGTACCCTTCTGTGAATTATACTGCTCCTTCAGGAGAATGAACATTAAGGACATGAGTAACCCAAGCCAGGAAGCCCCCTGCGGTGAGTGCATTAAGCATGAGGTTGTTAACGGCATACTATACTGCCCAACGTGCGGCAGATGGTACCCGATAAAGGATGAGATACCTATACTTCTCCCAGATGAACTGAGGAATAAGAAGGAGGATGAGGAGTTCCTGGATAAGTTTAAGGATAAGATAAGGGAATTAGCACCTGACGTAGCATCAAAGATACTTAAACAAACCACGTGACGCGTTAACCCACTTTACCTAAACGTTTACCCAACATTATTGGTCTAAATCATGCTGACCCATTGGGATCCATGAGGTGTTTTCACATTGATAATCATAATCATGCGGGGAAGGTGCAAAACCTTAATAATAACTTAAGCGATTCTGAAAAGCGAAATGAGTGCTAAATCCAGTGAGGCTATTGTTGAATTAATAAGGAGGGAGTTCAGTGAGGACTCTGAACTGGTGTTAAGCCTATATAAGGCGTATAGGGAAAGGGGCGTTAAGGGGGTTAGGGAAGAGTTAAACACTATGCTTAGTAAATACGGGATTAAGTTATGAGTAGTCGTTTAACAATAGATTCAGTGGAGTTGGAGGGATTTAGGGTATTTAAGGGTAGAGTTACGTTCAATTTCATCGAAGGCTTAAACGTGATTCACGGGCCAATAGGTTCAGGTAAGTCAAGCATAATTCAAGCCATTGAGTTCGCCCTATACGGTAATCAATTAGAGGCCAGGGAGAGGGTGGCTAGGTTAAGTGACTTAATTAACGAGGACTCTAACGAGGCTACTGTAGCTCTAAGGCTAGGCGGTAATCTGATAGTGAGGAGGCTGATGCGTAAGGGTAACTCAACATACCAGACCTTAACCCTTAATGGTAATCAATCAACCGATGATTACTTAATCACCCTGCTGGGGGTTGATGATGATGATTTCGAGAGGTTCATACTGGTTAGCCACAAGACCCTTGAGGACCTAGTCTATGGGCCGGTTAGGAGGAGGACACTGGCTATAGATAGGCTATTCGGGTTAGAGTTCCTCGAGGTCTTGGGCAGCGTATTACCGGTTAGGCAGGTTAGCGAGGCCATAGACGTTAGGAAGCAGAGGTTAGCCAGTATAAGGGAGGCTGAGGATCTACTACGGAAATACGGCTCAATTAAGGCAGCCCTAGATAAGAGGAGTAGCTTAGCCACTGAGATAGAGGGCATTAGGGAGCAGGTTAAGGCCATTTCATCAGCCTACGTTGAGTTAGCCAATAGGAGGTCAAGGTACGTTGAGGCAATTAAGAGGGTTGAGGAACAGTACACCAGGTACCTGTATGTTAGGGAGCGGTTGAGGCAGCTTGAGGAGGAGTTGAGGAACGTTAAGGGTGAGGATTATGGTGAGGTATTGATTAAGGGTAGCCTAGAGGTGATTAGACGCATGTTGATTCCAAGGCTTGAATCAGTGATGCTTCAGGAATTAAGTGAAAGGCTTGAGAAGGCTAACACCATTGATGAGCTACTGGAGTTAAGCTACAGTGGGGTTAACGCCCTGGAGGGTAAGGTTAAGGAACTTGAGGAGGAGTTGGAGGTTATGAGGAGGAGTAGGGATGATTTAGGCAGGCTAATAGATAGGACTAGGGGGGAGTTAAGTTCACTAATGGAGAGGCTCAGCGTTATTGAGGATGCGGCCAAGCAGTATGCCGAGTACGTTAAGAAGTATGGTGATTTAGGTAAGGTTAAGGCTGAGTTAGAATCCGCTAGAAGTGAGTATAATGAAATAGAGACCGTGGTTAAGGTTAAGGCCTCAGCCCTTGAGATTCTTAACTACTTGATAAGGGAGATTGAACTACACGGTGAGGCAACATGCCCAGTCCACGGCTTTAAGGTAACGCGGGATAGGCTCAGTGAACTTAAGGATAGGGCCAATAATCTGCAGAGGGAGTTAAGTGAATTAAGGATTATTGACGTTAAGAGTAGGGTTAATGAACTCGAGAGGGTTGCAGTGGAGATGGAGGGGTTGTATGCGCAGTACGTTCAGTACCAGGAATTACTGAGTAAGGTTGATGAGTATAAGGCTCAGTTGAACCAATACCTCGATAAGCTTCAGAAGCTGGAGAGGGCTATGGCTGATCTTGAGAAGAGGATTAAGGACTTCAGGAGCATCATTGAGCTAGCCCACAAGAGGCTTGAGGAGGCTGAGAGGAGGTACTTAATCTACAGGAAGATTAAGGAGAGGGATGCCTTGAGGCTTGAGGAGAACAGCCTACTTAATGAGCTTAAGGGAAGCGGCATAAACCTTGATGAGGTAGTGAGCATTGACGAGGCCTTAAGGGATATGGAGAAGCGTATGGATGAATTAAGGAGGAGGCTCGAGGAAGCAACCTCAGAATACATGCAGTTGGACACCGTATTATCGAGGATAAGCCACGAGAACATTGATGTTGAGAAGACTCTCAGTGAAATTAAGGAACTTGAGGAGATTAACGGTAGGTTCCAACGCATACTCAATAGGCTTAATGAAGTTCAAGGCAAGGTTAGGGGTGACGTAGTTAACATAATTCAATCAAAGGTTATTGACTTATTTAAGCAGCTATACCCGTACAGCGACTTAGAGGGAATAACAGTTAAACTTCAGCATAGGAAAGGTAAGGGAAGCGATTACGTACTTTACGCGCTCAGGGGAGGCAGGGATGTTCCAGTATCAAGGCTTAGTGATGGGCAGAGATTAACATTAGCTCAATCATTCGTACTAGCAGTGTATAGGCTAATGCAGCATAACTTAGGCTTCATACTTATGGATGAACCAATCCCCTACGTTGATGTTAACGCTAAGAGGGCCTTCTCCGAAACCATTACAAAGGCCATAAGTGAGGGTATGATTAAGCAGGTTATATTAGCAACACAGGACGATACACTACTGGAAGCGTTAATTAAAAGCTCAGAGGACAGTAAAGTGAGGAGCAATGTGATTAAGCTTCAACGCCCTAAGTGAAGGCAGGAATCCTAACTCTCCCCATTATTCCCTAACTGACCTCCTCCTCGTCTTGATGGGTGTGGTTTTTCTTTGGGTAGTTTATCATCTTCATTCTCATTGTTTCATTGCTCCGCTCGTTCAGTGGTGGGCTATGGGGCTTGGCCTTAAGCCAATTACCCCTACCCCTCACTGGGCTCCCAGATCCTTGGGACTTAGGGATGCCCTTTGCGGGGCTGTGTAACTAGTGGTGTGTCCCCACGCCCAACACCTAAGGCACTTCAAAACTTAAAACTAACCCCACCCTAAAGGGCGAAGCTTGACATTCATATTGTCAC
>NZ_JAGDXD010000017.1 GCF_023256255.1 Caldivirga sp.
AAACCATAAGTAACATCAGCAATAAAATTACCCAAAATAACAGCAATAATAATAACCAGGAATGAACCAATAGTCAGTAAGTAATCCCTTGAACCAGAACCTATTGCAAGCACATAGCCAAGCCCAGGTATTGCAAACGTTGACTCAATGAATATGCTGCTACCGAACATTAAACCATAGGAGTACAGTAATGCAGTTAACTGAGGCAGTAGAGCGTTCTTACCAATGTATGTGAGGGTAATCCTCTTCTCCGGTAGGCTCCTAGCCTTAGCTACAAGCACGTAATCCTCCCTAGTAATGCTTATTGCCAAGCTCCTAGTGCCGAAGACCCAGCCTGGGAATATGACTAAGAAGTAGGTTAGAAGTGGGAGGGCTAGGTGCCTCATTACATCGAGTATGAATTTAGCAGTGAAGCCAGGTGTAACGTTTGATGAGTAGGCTCCGGCTATGGGAGCTATCTTTAAGAGTACGCCAAATATTATTATTAGTATTAATGCTAGGACATAGGCTGGTATTGACTGGAAGAAGGATAATGAACCATTTATTAACGCATCCACTACGCCTGTCTTGGAGGCTGCGTAAAGCCCCAGTATGTAGCCTGTTGCAAAGGCTAATGTTAAGGATACTGCAACCAATAGTATTGTCCAGGGAGCAGCAGTAGCTATAATCTTACTAACTGGCGCCCTATATATTAGTGAGTAGCCTAAATTACCGTGGAACACACTCCACATGTACCCAGCCCAACTCACTATTGGGTTTACGTTAGGGTTATAGCCAGCTAAGGCAGCCGCCATTATCTTAGCCTGCTCGTAAGGTATACCCCTCTGCAGTAGACCCACTAGGATTATTTGGTACGGGTTACCAGGCATTGCGTGTATTAGGAAGAATGATATGCTTATTGCGAAAACTAACTCGGCGAAAACAATAGCTATACTCTTGGCGGCCCAAATTGAGGTATTTATTACGTCTCTCCTAGCCATAAAGTATATTTAGCTACCTCTCCTATATAAGTTTTTCCCATAATGCATCATTAGGTGAACACAATTCATCGTATTTAACTTAACTTTACTCAGGTAAATAAATATTACCTACTATATGCTGACAAATAACCATGCTATTAAGTGTACTGATAACTAACCTACACCTATATTAACGTAGTGCCGCATATGTTGCAAACCATGAACCTAGATTAGACTTGATTAACCTTCGTTACTATATTGAACCTAGTTATAGCTATTGAGTCTAATAGTCAACCAACTCAATACTAATTACCATTTGCAAAAAGTTAATATACGAGATTCCATAATAGCTTATATGAGCCATACTGCTCATGTGTTAAGGAGGTACCTACCTATATTAGCCTTCATATCCGTTTTAACAATGTACATTGAAATGGCTGTGCTTCCTTCAATATACAGGATTGAGAATGAATTCAGCGTCTCAGCCTCGGAGGTTTCATGGGTTTTATCCGCTGAAACCCTAGGTGGCTTAGCCTTAGCACCAGTGATAGGTAAGTTAGCTGATGAGTACGGTAAGAAGAGGGTACTTATGATTGTTCTAGTTATCTACACAGTGTCAGTGCTATTCACCAGTATTTCACCGAACTTCTCAGCCTTAGTGGCCTTTAGGGCTCTGCAGGGTATTGGATTAGGTATTAATCCAATAGCCTACACCATATTGAGGGAACGATTACCTAGAGAGCAGCTACCTATGGCTCAGGGTATCATAGCATCCACCTTCGCGATAGGTGGCGCAGTCGCATTACCCATAGGTGCATTCATAGCCCAGTACTATGATTGGCAAACAGTATACTGGACCGCATTACCACTCTTAATCGCTGCAATACTGGTTGCGTACAGGGTGTTACCTGATTCAAGAGGCAACATGAGTAAGGAACCTATTGATCTACTGGGATTAGCCTCATTATCCTTAAGCTTCCTTATAATTGGACTAGCCTTAACATACGCGCATCAGATTGGTTGGACATCACCATTAACGTTGGGTGGGGTGGTAATTGGGTTAATTGTGTTTGGCTTATTCCTAAGACACTCCAGGAGGGCGCCTAATCCAATAATCAGCATTGAAGACTTCTCAAACCCTAATGTGGCAGTCCCCCTTCTAGCATCATTCGTATCCGGGTTTGGACTATTCCTACTCTTTCAAGCCCTGGTCTACCTATTTGAGCTGCCTAGGCCAGTGGGCTTTGGTATGGATATATTATCCACAGGCATTACTCTAGCCCCAATAAGCATAATAATGTTAATTGTTGGGCCAGCCTTTGGGGCATTATCAGGTAGAGTTGGTGTAAAACCAATACTAGTGGTTGCACCATTAATAGCAGCCCTTGGTTCACTGATTCTAGCCGTGACATCGCTAGACTACTCGTTAACGGTGGCTGATGTTATGATTACCCTAGTGGTTACATTAATCGGTATAGGCGGCATGATGGTGACTAGGATAACAGTACTCATGATGTCCGCATCCGAGAGGAGACTCGCCACAATAACTGGTACTAATACGACGATGAGACTAATGGGTAATACCCTTGGTCCAGTATTCGCAAGCTCTATACTAGATACGTATAAGCAGGGGGTGTTAATGGGTATGTTAGGTAAATTACCGATACTGTACATGGTTCCCTCAAGGTTATCCTTCTACTACATATTCATGTCATCAGCGGTTTCATCAATATTAACCGCATTAATAGCGTTAAAGGTAAGGGAAACCGTGAAGGGTGCGGGTAAGGTTAAAGTAAGTATTCCAGTGCAGGGATAGAGATAATTATTGAAGACACCATGAGCGTTAACCATAATCCATACTCCCTATTCCTAATTACCTGGTAACCATCAAGAGGTGGTATTGGGAGGGAGTTAAATAGGGCTAGTATGGAATTAAGGATATAGGTTAAGTGCAGAGCAAGCAGTAGCGTAATGTTAATATTAGCGGTGAATAGGGTTAACGCATAGAATAGCGCAGCCATTATTACATTAGTCCCAGGCCCAGCTAAGGCTATAAGAGCCCTGTACTTACTATTCTCCTTACCCAATATGTTTGGTCCAATAGCCACTGCCCCTGGGGCACCCATCATGAACGGTGACCTAGCCGCTAATCCTATTAAAGCCGTCACAAGGAGCATTACTAGGCCATACTTAACAAGCTTAAAGCATGCAATGTAGCCGAGCCTCCTAGCAACGTACCTATGCATTAATTCATGGGCCATGAATGCCGTTACGGCAACTAGAGCTGAGGCTAAGGAAATAGGACCCAGTAGGCTTAAGTCAACTAGCCAATACTGGGAGAAGAGCATGAATGATGCTATGAAGACTGCTAAGCCTGAAATCACTAAGTCCCTACGTTCAAGTAAACATAGGCTCACCTAATCCCCCTTAAGGCATTAGGAGCCTTATTAATATGGTTAACTCCGTTTGTACCTACACCTTCATTTCGGTTATTTCGTGGTTAGGTGTAGGGACTTAGCCTTCGACGCATTCCTATCGCGTGTGGGCCACGGGCTCCGTTGAGACCAACGGCATGGGGCTACCATCTCCAGCTCTCTTCAATAGATTATATAATGTTACCACATACCTATGCCAAGACTCTCCTCCCTTCTAACATTTACTAACCCTTAGGGTAGAGCTCCCATTGGGTTGGTATGTGATTTTTGAGTTGCGGATGAGGGTAAGCTAATGAGGCGTAGGATGAGTTCACGAGGATTACAGGAACCTTAACCTAGATGTAAAGTATCCTATACTTAGCAAGCCTTCCTAGACCTCAGTAACCCTCCATAAAACTAGTTAAAATAAATGAACATGAAAACACATCCATTAACGTAAAAAATGATTCTGCCCCTTAAAGTAACCTAGTTACCTTAACCAGGTACTGTTTAGCCAGTTCCTCAGCCCATTGAGGAAGCTTCACATTATCCAGTACCGTATTGACCAATTGCTCCACTTGACCACACTCATACTCATCATTAACCTGTTCCCTACAGAGTTTAACAAGGTACTTACATCTAGCTTCGAAGAGGCTACGGCTCATCCTTACCTTAACGCATTCATGATTGTACGTGTACCCTGCCTTAAGGTCCCTCAAGTGTAGGTAAAGGTGAGCTGCCGCCCTACCTAAATCCATTGGGCCGGGCTTAACGTAAATGCCTTCTTTAATCGCATAGCAGCTTCCCTTACCCATGTATATGTTAACCACGCGTAAATTAGCCTAGTATTTCTTAAAAACGCTTACCCACTAATTCATGGATGCTACATGCAATCAGTATAGTGTAGTTTAACCTAGAGGTAAGTTAATATACTGTATAATACTCACCACCAGTGAGCGAGTATGAAGAGTGTAAGGAGATTAAATCCAGTGGTGAAGAGGGTTCCAGTTGACCCAATTAAATACTATGATTCAGTGGGTGAATTAATGCTTGACTTCATGGTTAATAGGACTACTCAAGTCATAGTGCAGCAATCCAGTGGTGTTAGGTTAATTAGGAGTATTGAGGGTAAGCCAATAATAATAAGTAGTATTAATGACTTGAAATCCTTCGTTGCCCAAGGTGGATTAGACTTCATGGCCTCCGTTAAGCCTATAGGTTCAAGCAATGTCGATGTCCTGGTTGCTGATATTAAGGTTAAGCAGGCTATGTTTAACACGCCTGAGGGTTACTTAATCATGCACATAGCCTCTAATGCAGTAAGACTGGGGTTTGAGGCTGTGGGTGTTAGTAGCATGTTAATGTACTTTGATGGTATGAATGGCTTTAAGGTTTTTGCTAAATTGAATGAGGAGGGCGTCGAGTTAAAGAACGCTACTAGGTTACTTAGAATAATCATTGACGCTGCACAGAGGGCTATGAAGAGGTTTAGTAGGTTCAGCGGATTAATGAGCAACATAACCCTGGGTATTAACACACTGAGTAAAGTTAAGGCATTTAGAGTGCCCTTATCAATACACTGGTCAACTAAGTTATCTGCAATACCTATACTACACTTCTGCGTCAAGAACTTCTCCCTAATGGATGCGGAACCCATTAGAACCATGAGTAGCTCCAGCGTGTACTCATTCATTAGGAGCATTAAACCTAATTCAATAAACATGGCTCAACTATTGGCTAATGAGGATTACGTGTTAACGTATAGGATTAAAGCGCACATACTCAGCGGCATTAGGCTTGAATGCTGAATGTGGGTTATGCTTAATAACTCCTGACTGTAATTAACCTAGGATGAAAATTAGGGCAGTAACCTTATTCACGGATGATTTAGCCTCATTACCTAACCTGCTAGATAGGGTTAATGCAGGCATTAGCGCAGTCTCCTCCAAATATGGTGTAAGTGTTGTGACTAAGAGGGTTACGTTACCGTTCGTAAGCAGTATTAATGCAGCTAAGGAGCAACTTCGGATACTTAAATCCATAGCCGCAAGGAGGGGTTACGTTTACTCAGGCTTAAGCCTCATGACCCCCCTAGACCCCACTACCGTAGCTAAGTTGATTGAGGAGTACGATACGTACTCCATGATCTGGATGCCTGACTACGATGATGATGCAGCCAACTTCTACGTTAACCTGCTTAAGGCAATGTCCTCCGAGGAACCATTAGCTGCCAGAAAAGTGGCAGTACTCCTAGGGGACTTAATTGAAACCCCATATTACCCAGCATCAGTTAATGTTAAGGGTGGTACTGGGTTATCAATAGCCATCCTCTACGCCTCAGACCTACTTAGTGGTAGTGGTGACTTGCAAAGAAGAATTAAGAATTTAGTGGGTAAGGCTAATGCAATAGGTGAGGAGTTGAGTGAATTAGCCGGTGTGGAGTATAGGGGTATTGACGCATCATTATCCCCATGGGGTCAGGATTCCGTAGTTAAGGTGATTGAGAAGGCGGGTGGATTGAGGTTCGGTGAATTAGGGACCTTGGCAGTCATTGGCCTTATTAATAGGTTAATAAGCGAGTTACCTCTCAGTAAGACAGGCTTCAATGAAATAATGTTACCGCTGGGGGAGGATGATGAATTAAAGGCGAGGTTCAATGATGGTTTAGTTGACTTATTTAAATTAATATCATATACGCAAGTTTGTGTGGCGGGTATTGATATGGTTCCAGTACCGATTAGTGAATTGGGGTTAATTAAAAACCTAATTCTTGATTTATCTGAGGTAGTTAGGGTTAAAGGCCGTTCACTAGGTATTAGGCTTATTCCAGCTAGGGAAACCAGTATTGACCTTGGGGAGGACTTCGGTAAATCCCCTGTAATTAGCTTGTTAACAGGTAAAGTTCTTAAATAATGCTACATAGATTATATACTTTATTATAGAATACTTTTAAACACCACTGAGGTTAACTAAGCATGCCTAACTGGTACTGGGACGTTAAGCCAAGTGACGTCCCAAGAATAGTAGTGGAACCCCCTGGGCCTAGGGCTTTAAGCATAGTTAAGAGTGATGAATCATTAATAATGCAGTCCTTTGGACGATGGTACCCCCTAGTGATTAAGAGGGGGCTTGGTCCTGTGGTTGAGGATGTTGACGGTAACTTGTACATAGACTTTAATTCAGGTATAGCGGTCATGAATGTTGGGCATTCCCACCCAAGGGTAGTTAAGGCCATAAGGGATCAGGCCAGTGAATTCACTCACTATAGTTTAACGGACTTCTACTATGAATTAGCCGTAAAGCACGCGTCAATGCTTATTGAAGTAACCCCAATAAGCGGTGAGAAGAACGTTTTTTACGCTAATTCAGGTACTGAGGCCATAGAGGGGGCTCTTAAGATCGCTAGGGGGCATTTTAGGAATCAGAGGCCTTACGTTATGGCCTTTCTAGGCGCATTTCATGGAAGGACTTACGGCTCAATGTCGTTAACGGCCAGTAAGCCCATTCAGAGGCTTGGGTTTAACCCAATGATGCCTAACGTGATTCATGCACCGTACCCATACCCATACAGGTGCCCCTTCGGTAGGAAACTGAGTGAGGAGGAATGCGGTGAACAGGCCTTATCATTCATTGAGGATTGGTTACTTGGTAGATTAGTTGACCCAAGCGAGGTAGCCGCAGTTTTCATAGAGCCTATTCAAGGTGAAGGAGGTTACGTTGTACCACCTATTAACTTCATGAGGGGGTTAAGGAAGCTTACCGAGGAGCATGGTATAATGCTAGTGGTTGATGAGGTTCAGTCAGGCTTTGGTAGGACTGGTAGGTGGTTTGCGGTTGAGCATTTCGGTGTTCAACCTGACTTAATCGCAATGGCTAAGGCCATAGCGGCAGGCTTACCGCTTGGTGCAATTGTAGGTAAAGCTGATTTAATGAAACTACCTAAGGGTTCCCATGCCAATACATTCGGGGGTAATCCAGTAGCCTTAGCTGCAGGTATTGAGGTCATTAATATTATTAGGGATGAAGACTTACTTACAAATGCCTCAAGAGTAGGAGACTACATCATGAGAAGGTTCAGGGAGGAGGCTAATTCAAGTAGGCTAATTGGCGACGTCAGGGGGCTTGGGTTAATGATTGGGGTTGAGCTTGTTAAGGATAAGGTAAGCAAGGAACCTGCAGTTAAGGAACTTGGGGAAGTTTTAATGAGGTCGTTTAAGAGGGGTGTAGCCGTGATAGGTGCAGGTAAGTCAACAATAAGAATTGCGCCACCGTTAAACATACCTATTGAGCTTGCTGAGAAGGCTGTAGATATAATAATAGAGTCAATAAGAAGCGTGGAGAGGGATTACGTTAATCCTGGGGGCACTTAATGATCATCTTAGGCTTAGTTAAGGTTATTGCATACGCATCAGCAACATCATCAATTAACCCATTGGTAGACACCCAACTCCTCAACCTGGAGGACTCAAGCTCATCAATGATTAATACGTTATCGGCTATTAAGCATAAATCCTTAACACTCCTCCTTAGAAACCTATGCACAATAGGTGAATCCCCCACGGCAACATAACCAAGCTTACCGTTTATTACCTTAAGCAGCTTCATTAATTTAACTGGAGTTAACACATCACCAATTAATGGAGTATTATCATAAACTAGGATAACGCCAACCCTTTCAGTACCATAATCAATACCCATTTTAATTAAACCACTGTTAAGTACACTAGATACTGCATTAATCAACTCACCCATTAACTCCACGTGTTCAACACTCCTACCCACCTTAATGCAGTTACCAATGCACTCAGCATCAATGTAGTAATCCAGCACGCATACTTCATTACCAGTAGCCTTAATCACAGTGGAGTCAACATACTTAACGCTAATGGGGCCAGCGATTATTCTACTTAACTCATTAAACACACTTCTCCTACCCATGAATAGGATCTCCAGCACTGAGTCTAGTAATACGTAGTGTAATTTATATCCTTTACCCAAATCCTAATTCACAGTACCTATTTGAATAGAAAGAACATGATTTAAGGAAAAAATGGAATTTTAAATAACCTTAAATGAGGTAAACCATCACCTCCTCCTCATTAGTATTATAGCCACAGCCGCTGCAACCACTACAACCACGACAACAGCAACCACAGCATATAATACGTATGAGGGTGTAACAACCTTAGTTACAGTAGCTGGAGCGGTTGAAGTAGTAGTTGATGTGGTTGTGGCTGTAGCCGTGGGTGTCTTGAATGAAATATGAGTTAACAACGTAGTCCAAGCCTCAGTCTGTATACTAGGTAGGTTACTCCATATTGACGTGTCATTAAGTGGCCAATTAATGTACTGAGTATTTATGAAGAATACTTGAGTATTCCTATCAATCTGTATGAATGGTACGTAGTGGTTCCAAGCCCACATTGAGATTGCGTAGCATGAGAATGTCCTAGCTGGATTAAGCTGATACTTGTAGCATGCCTGAAGTGGGCTAACCTGTGTACCATTAGGTAACGTAATCACCATGTTCCAATGAGTCACGTTAAATGGATAGCCCTGGAAGTAGGCTGCTGGTATTGGGCCTTCTGGGAAGAATGATGGTAAGCCAGGTTCTGGTGCACCATCATAGTACTGGAACATTATATCATACTGACCCTTCTGAACAATTGTACTGAATTCGGAACTTGGGTAAACGGTTACTGTTGTTGGTATTCCGAAGCTTGTTAATGCATTAGCAATGCTGTTAACTAGAGCCAACTGTGGTGGTGCTGCCCCTGACCCTATGTATAGTGTTAGTGTGAATTCTGAGCCATTAGGCGTGTACCATACTCCACCCTTCTTAGTGAAGCCAACACTCTCAAGGAGCTTAGCAGCCTCATCAGGATTATAAGTGTAGTTAATTAGTGGTGACCCTTGGCTAGCCCAGTAGCTTATAACCTGCTGAACCAGACTTGGGTACTTATCATTCATAATGCCGACTTGCGGCATTGGTGATGGTAATATGAATTGAGGCCCGTATGCTGCTTGAGCCAACTGGGTCCAATTAACGGCGTAGTAAATAGCCTGCCTAACCTGAGGCATAGCCAACCAAGGATTAAGGAAATTAAAATACAAGGCATCACCACCCCACCATGGTATTGTAAACATCTTCATATTAGGATTACTTAAGATAGTGGCAATTATTGATGGGGAGAGCGAACCGGGGCCAGTATTCCAGATGCTAATTTTACCTGAGGCTAAGGCAGCGTAAACCTGAGTCATTGATGAGTACTGCCACTCAACAATGTAATCAACCTTAATATCCTTAGCAGCATAGAAGTACGGGTTCTTACAGAGCAGTATGTACTCAGGAGTAATATCGCATACGTAGAATGGACCAGTGGTCGGTGTGTTAGGTGGTAAGGTTGCTGTAAATAGCTCATTAATTAAGGGCGTGAGGACCTTCCTAGCCTCAGCCTGCTGTGTAGCGTTGCCAAAGTTAAATAGCCATAACCAACTATAGTTGGCTAAAGTAGCCTCCATTAACGGATACCATGCGTTAAACGTCCAATCCAAAGCCACACCACCCCAGTTGAGCGCCCAGAAAACATCGTAAGCCTCAGCCGCAGGGCTAGTGGGTGGGGCATAATAACCTTCAGGCATCCTGAACACGCAGGTGTAATTATTTATTATTGATACATTACCCCACATGTTATGTATCAAGCCATTAGCAATATTGTTTGCTAAGAGGTCCCAACATGTTATAGGTTGACCATTGCTCATCCCACTATGCCTTAACGTTATGTATATTGCTAATGAACCATTTGGAAGCACTTGAAGAGTCCAATTCTTAGCTAGTATTGGAATTTCCTCACCAGTGGTGTAGTTTATTGCCGCTACGTGGGACTGAACAACACCATACCAAGCAATACCACCATGGAATATATTCGGATTATAAAGGGATATACTAGTTAACGGTGGACTCATTATAGCAAATACATATAAAGTATTATATGGCGTTATGTTATACTGCTGAGCATTAACTACTGGGCCGGTGGATCTGAGACCTAGCTGTACTACGGCGAGACCAACAAGTATTATCACCGCAGCAGCTAGAGTTAGTTTGAACCAGGCTTTGGCAACCATGGTATCGCTATCTGTATACTATTTTATAAATTTTACCCTAAATAAGCTAACGTAATATAATGAGAAGAAAAAATACTATATATTCCTCACTTTCTGAGTCTTGGGTTTATTACCTCGTCTATACCGTAGGCTAACTCTATGAGCGCCACCATGTATAGTGTCACGAATACAACTGGGACTATTAGTATTGGTAATGCCCTCCCACCATAGTATGCACCGTAGCCTAAGGCCTCGCTTATTAATGCACCCCAATTGTAGTTTTGGAAGGGTAGTAGGCCTAGGAAGTATAAGCCTACGGATGCGTACACTGCCCCCTCCATGTTGAGTATGAAGTTTATCCAAACGTATGGCATTATCTTAGGTGTAATTTCCTTAAACAGTATGTAGCCTCCGGATAAGCCCAATACCCTTGAAACCTCAATGTAGGGTAATTCCCTCATTGAGAGTATCTGTGACCTAACGGAGAGGGCTAGGCCGGTCCAACCAGTTATGCTTAGTATGCCGGATAGTATGAGGGGATTATTAGTGTGGATCATTGTTGCCATTATCATGACCAGCAGTAGGCTTGGTATAGTCATTAGTACTTGGCTAATGAACGATAAGGCAGCATCAACATAACCACCACTGAATCCAGCCACTATACCAACCAGTAGACCAAGCACGGTAGTGTATAGTGCCGTGAGTAGGCTAACCTCAAGGACGAAGGGTGCACCATTAACTATATCTACCAGTAGTGGTTCACCTACGTTGTCTGTTCCGAACCAGTATATTGGTGGCCAGAGCCTAGGT
>NZ_JAGDXD010000018.1:0-14913 GCF_023256255.1 Caldivirga sp.
GTAATCATAGTGATTATAGTAGCAGCAATAGCAGCAATAATAGCACTAAGAAGAAAATGAAACAACAATAAAACATAAACCAAACACAATCAAAACACCTTTACTCTTTCTTAAAATCTTATTTTGTGCAAGAATTGAATCCTCATAGGTGAGATAAGTGGTCTATTGTTACTTGCCTTCATTCTCTCATCTTCATTTCTCTCCTTCTATTGTTTTTCATACTTCATTAGGAGAGAGTTTAGTGGAGATCCGGGTGATTCCCTAAGACTGGTGAATAAACCTCTCATTAGGTTTAGTAAACTATAGTATATGGTTGAAAAAGTAGGCTGAAGCTTCAAGCACACTCAAACTTACTATGAAACATTCGTCAGAAGCCAAATGGTTTACTATGAGTAGTGGTTAGGTTTATTTACTGGTGTTATACCAGTTACTGGTATAACACCAGTAGGCTGCGGAATCTTTGATACTAGGCCTAAGGTTAGTAGAGATTACGTGTTAGGTAGGGATAGTGAGATTAATGAATTAGAGAGATTGTTGAGTAATGGATTTTGGCCTGTTATTCTTGGTTCCAGGAGGATTGGTAAGACTACATTAATGAGGACTGTGATTAATGAGCTTAATGGAATCTATATTGCTGCGTCCAAGATAAGTGGGCTTAAGGGTCTTGGACTTAGGCTTATTGATGAGGTTAGGAGACTTAATATTAAGGTTAAGTTGAATTTAGCAGTACCTCATATTGAGATTGAAAGGAAACCTACCTCAACTATAGAGAGTTTAATTAAGGAATTGGGTGATGTAGTAATTGGTATTGATGAAGTTCAAAACATAGTAAATCCTAGGCTTCCTGCATTACTCTCAGTTGCGTACAATGAGTCTAGGGTTAAATTCATCTTCAGCGGTTCATTAGTGGGTACGGTTAGGTTACTGATGAGGAGCCCGGAGGCTTTAGGCAGACCACTGATTAAGTTTGAGCTTAAACCATTCACAAGGGAGCAGGCAATTGATTTTCTTAAAACTGGTTCAAGAAGCTGCGGCCTTAACATAACTGATACTGAGATTGGGGATGCCGTGAATGAATTCAATGGTATAGTTGGCTGGTTAACCTACTACGGTAGCCTTAGGGTTAGTGGTATTAATCACTCTGAGACCGTTGAAACACTCACTGGAATTGCCAGGGAATTAATTAAAAATGAGTTAAGTAAGCTGAATAAGTATGGGTTGACTACGTATAGGGCATTAGCCATACTAGGTAGGGCTAGGTGAATTGAGATTAAGAGACTTACCGAAACCTTAATTGGACACCCAATTGATGATAAGACATTCACCGTGAACCTTAGGGCATTAGTTAACATGTACATGGTTAAGGAACTTGAACGTGGGGTTTATGAACCCGTTGACAGATACATGGCTAAGATTATCCGCGACTACGGCATTTAATGCATTAACATAGTTAGGAATGGGGCTAGGTGTAGGTTTCTATGCTAGAGTCTTGTGTGTGGTCCTTGTTTATAATAGCAAGTGAATTATACTAAGTTACATCAGGGGATTCCTACACTCACTGGCCAGTGATTGTGATGCAGTACTTCTTATTGAGTGGATTCCGTAGATTTAGGAGGATTACTAGTCTTTGTGGTTAGTGATAAAAACAAGTGATAAATCTCACCATTTATGGCAGGGTTGGAGTGAGGATTAGTCCTACTAGTTAACTTTATCAAGATGAGGAGCCATCGCCGACTTCGGCGGCAATACCGGTGAAGCAGTCAAGTAGCACCCATCAAAGGGGTGTAACCCCAAGACTCCAAGAAACCCCAACACCCTTAAGGGCAGGGAGGAGGACAGTTAAGGTCCCTAACTAATGCATGTACCTTCCATAAGTGGGTTACCTCTAGTGAGCTTCATATGCATGTTTAAAATGCTACTCCACTTTAATTGCCTGCATGCCTGTTAGCTTGGCGAGTAATTCTAGTTCCTTAACGTAATCCCCGTACGCCATTACCCAGTGGAATCCCTGCCAGTTCTCAAGCGCTCCAGCTGCATCCTTAACCTTAACCTCAACCTGATTCCTGCATATTCTAAGGTATGTTGGGCCAGTTGCCTCACCCTTAATGATTAGTAGTTTACTTAAGTCGTGGGATAAGCCAGCTATGGTCACAGTACTGGGTTCATATAGGACCTTCGGTGCTACTGAGGTGTTTGACTCATGGTGTGTTGTTGCAATGTACCTGAAGGGTGCCTTATCATACCCAGTCATTCTGGTTGGTGATGTGCAGTGGGCTAGTATTAACTTACCCTCACCAATGTTGACAGTTGGGTCATAGAAGGCTACTGGCCTATTGGCAATCCACCTCATTAAGTAGTGCGTAATCATTGCGGTTGGGTCGGCCTCACATGTGGCTACTAGGCCACTATCATTCATGATGCTGAAGGCCATGCATGGTGTAGCCTTAACCTTACCAAGCGTATTGGCGCTTAGGCAATTAACAGTAACCCAGTCACTCCCAGCCTCATTTAAGTAATCCCTCAGGGTTAGGTAATAGACCCCTGCCCTAATCCTCCTATCCTCATCTGGTTCAGGTAACTCATACTTAACCCTAATGTTAGCCTCAGCTTGACCCTTATCAACGTAATCATTAGCAATACCCTTAGCCTCATCAATGTACTTAGGGTTCTTTAACCTATTTTCAAAATCCTCAGCGAACCTGGAGTAGGTAATGTGCCTAACCCTGAAGCCGAATAAGCCAACACCCTTAGCTAAGGTCACCCACCCACCGAAGTCGTAGTTGGGTTCACCAACCATAACCACCGTCGTATTCTTAAGCTTCTCCAATGCGTAAACAACCCTCATAACTGACTTAACTAAGCCTAAGTCACCCTCAGCCAAGACAACTCTCCTAGCTAATTCAGGGGATTGAGATGCCAAATACTTATGTAGTGGTGGTGCGAATAGTGTTCCAGCATATATGTGTTCACTAAACCTATCAAAGACTACAACATAGTCTACAACTGAGAGTAGGGCAGCTAAGACACTCCTCTCAGGATACTGGTAGAGGGCAACTGGGGCTATGGGCAGTAGAACAGACAGGTGGACACCCTTCAACTCGCCTGCATGGTTCATGAAGTCGTCAATACTTGAAACCTCTAAAACAGGCTGTAGGCTTATTGAATAACCCTCCTTAGACAAATCACCAACAATACCACTAAGATCCTTCACAATAGCCGCTAACTCACCCTCATAATCACTCATACTCCTAACAAAACCCCAGTAACCAACCTCACTAGGCCTCTCACCAAGGAATACGGTACTAGGCTTAAGAACAATAGGCCTAACCCTAAGAGCGAAAGACATGATTATTCAGTAGCTTGTTATGCTTTAAAATTTTCATACCATTACCTAGTTAAGATACGTTTACTTACCTAGATTCTGCATGAGTATAATACCCATGAGACCTTCCTCAAACATGTTAGATAACTAACGCTTAGTGGGTACTTATAAGGGTACTGGGTAAACCATCACTTATGGTTAGTATACCTGTGGTTTTCCTAGGGTCTTTTGAGCCTGAGTTTCTTAGTAAGGATGATGCTTTAAAAGTTCTTAAGGGTACTTACCCTAGTGTTGAGTTTAAGCCATATGACGTCAATAACACTAATGATGCCTTAACCCTACTTAAGTCTGAGACTGATGCCTCAGGTTTCCTCGTGTTTAACGTTAGGGTTGTTTCTCAGGGTGTTGTTAGGGCTATTCTAAAGAGTGGTAAGCCTATACTGTATATTGCTAGGACTATGGAGGGTTCACCCAATTACCTCATGGATGTTGCCGACTCCATTAGGGAGGGTTACCCAATCCTCAGTATTGCTACTGATGATGTTTTAAGTAGGAGTGTTATTGATAAGGTTAAGTACCTTATCGCCCTTAGTAAGATTAGGGGGAGTAGGGTTCTTTTAGTTACTGGCAGGAATCTCATAAATTACATGAATTGGGCATTCCCAAACGCCACTGAGGTTTCTAGGGCTGTTGCTGAGCTTCAGAGGAGGGTTGGTTTAACGTTCATATTCATGGATCTTAAGGAGTTCATTGATAAGTACTACAGTAGGATTAATGATAATGATGCTGAGGATTGGGCTGAAAAGTGGATTAAGTCCGCGTCCCAATTCCTCGACCCATCCCGCGCTGACGTTGTTAAGGCTGCTAGGCTTTACTTAGCCATGAAGGCTGCATTAAGGGACACTGGGGCTAACGTGATGGCGTTCGACTGCATTATGAATGTTAGCACAGGCTTAATTGATGCTTGGCCATGCTTAGGCTACATGCAGCTTTGGTATGAGGACATTATACCTGTTTGTGAAGCCGACGTATACTCAATATTACCTCTACTGATTGGCAAGTACCTCTTCAATAGGCCTGGCTTCGTTAATGACCCAGGTATCGATATGGTTAACAATAGGTTCGTTTACTGGCACTGTTACGCGCCAACTAATCCGCATGGTTCAAGTAAGCCTGAGGTCCCCTACATTATAACTGATGCCCACGGTGGTGGTAAGCATGCGTCGGTGCATGTTAAGTTACCAACCAATGAGCCTGTAACCGTAATGGGCTTTAACCCCATTACGGGTATTTTAAGCATTCACGTTGCTAAGGCTGTGGATAATATTTACTGGAAGCAGCTATGCGCCACTAAGCTAGTTGCCTCCGGTGATGCCAACAGTGTTGCTGAGAGGTGGGTTATTGATAATGGCTACCATAGGGTATTAATCTACGGTGACTTCAGGATGGAGGTTAAGGAATTCGCTAAGTTACTGGGGGTTAAGGTAATTGAGGAGGATAAGGTTGCCTAGTTTTTAACCTGCATTGTGACTATTGGTTACTTAGCATTATTACTCATCATGCCCCTGTGAATGTATTCTCCAACTTACAATAACTCATTAACCTACAATGGCGCAATCTAATCAATCGTTAACGGTAAAGTTCATAAACCCCATGAACAATAACATATTACTGCATTAGCATGCTTAACGGTTAAAAGCCTTCATAAATCTGCTGGTTACCCTGGGTTTCAGAGGTTTCCCTCACTCATGCCTAAGCTTCATCAGCGAATACGTGCTCAAGTATTTTACGTACAGCCCCCCTAATGTATTCATCAATAGTCGCCTTAGATAAGCCTAACTCCTTAGCTAAGTCATCTAGTTTAATCATCCTGGGCACTTCGAAGTAACCCTTACTGTAGGCTATCTTAGTTATCTTAAATTCACTGGGTGTTAGTAGTAGTGCTGCATTCCTTAAGGCATTGGCCATTATGTTATCCATATTCGCATTCTCCAACCTATACTTCTTAATAACCCCCCTCTTACCTACCATTGTTAGGAATGATTTAGCAGACTCATCATTAGGGAACATGAAGCCCCAGTGTTCAATACCGTTCTCGTAAATTGCCTTAACCTCAATGCCGCCTAGGACATGGGCCATGTACCTTGTACTATCCCCTGCATCACCCTTAAGTGTAACTAGAAGTTGCTTCGGGTAACCATCATTAAGAGGCTTAAGGGAGGCAATACCCTTAATGTTCCTATGCCTACTAAGTACCTTCAGTATGTGCCTAAGGTCATGCTTACCCCAAACCTTAAGCACTGCAAATTCAAGAATGGAGTCTCTTGAAGTATCAACGTACGCGTTAAGCACGTGGAATATGAAGTTATCGTCTGCAGTACTTATAGTCCAATCAGTGGTGTGAACATAATCAAAGCTAAGGTATGAGAAACTACTAAGTGTACTCACACTATGTAAACTTATCTACCTGTATTAAAATTTTTCTCCATTAAGGGAAATTAAAGTATCGTTTTTACTAAAGTATAATAATTAGTACTTAAATTAGACTCATCAATTAGTTAATTAATTCCACATTAGACTTATTGAATACTAAACCATAGGCCTACTTGTTTCCCTCTCATGAACTTTAAGAACCATAATTTAAACACTATGAAAATCAACACATTATTAATTAATAATTATTTTTCGGAGTAATGCAGTATTGATTATTTTAAATTCCTAAGGTATTTTATAGGCCTTATCCCTTTCATCGTAAATAAATACTATTGGCGCATTGAAGCCTGGCACTATAAATGCCTTGATCAATTCCCCTTCCACTTCATGCGTACCCAACTCTACTGCATCTTTGTGGTTTACGTTATCATTTATTGCTCTTTCACTCATTTTCATTACCTTCCCCACACTTACTATTGATCTTATACTCATTTCACTCACCTGAGTACTCCTTGGGGGTAAGGCTTTATATATCTTTCGTAGCAATGATTAAAACCAATAAATAAAATCATCAAATATAAATAAACTATATAGATCCATTAAACATTGGCGCAATCGCATTATTCCGGCGGTATTTCAGTGTATGCCATTGATATATCTATCCCGTACCGTTTCATGTTAACATACCTTGATGTAGCGTATAATGCAATGCCGAGGAGTATTGCAGCAGCTACTACGCCATAGGCCAACCAGTTACCACCCCAAATACTTGGGTACATTATGAACTCATACGTTAAGTACGTCATCACAACAATTGTTAATGAACCAGCAATCATTAATGTAACCCTAGCCGCATTACTAATACCTATTGTATTCCTCACACCCACTACCACAGCGGCGGCACCAACAGCCATAAAGTACAATAATGCACCCACAGTGGCACCGTATAGTGCTGTGAATGTGCCATAGAATAAGCCAACAGCCACTATTAAGGCTGATGAAACACCCAGATCAAATAAGTGCGCGTAAACTGGTGAACCAAACCTTGGGCTTAGGTAGGTGAAGAAGCTTGGCCAAACTCTATCGAAGGCAAGCGCAAACCAGTACCTAACAGCTACTATTGCACCATAGGCAAGTAAGGAGAGGTACCAGGTAACTGACGCAATACCTATTAACCAACTTAACACTGCATTGTGAGCGGAGACCATTGCGATGGTCCAAAAGTTAACATTACCATTAACTAAACCGTTAATGTTAGGGTTAGATAATGCGGCGGTTACGAAATTAAACCCAAGTGAATAATACATTGCCTCAAAGCCTAGGGTTAACGTTAGCAGTGCGAATAGGAAAGCCACCGGCATATTCAAATACAATGCGCTCTTACCCTTAATCTCTGCCGAAATTGCGGGTCCAGCGTTTAACCATGGGTAAACGTAAATTGCGAAGAAGGGCAGTAGCATTAGTATATTACTCATGGAGAATTCAGGCCCTGCGTAACTGAGGGATACTTTAGAGTACGTGTAGCCTGGTGGAAGCAGTGAAGATATCGCATTAACTATCTGGGACTTGGGGGTTATGAAGAGGATAACTATGGCAACTAGTAACCCCATTAATGATGCTGTCGTTAGCGCTGTCATTAACCTAATTCCATGCCTAGTACCCAGTATATTAACTAGGACTATTAGGGCGAAGAAGGCTACTGCGGTAATTATCTCCTCGGTTAATTGCATAGTGGTGTTAACACCAAGTATGGGCAGTATTGACTTAAGTTGAAAAACTGCTGCAAAGGATATTAATGCATAGTAGGCTAGATCCTGAACCACGAAACCTAGCACTAAGCCATTGGTTAACCAAGCCAGTTTAGGACCTAAGGCTCTACCAAGCCAAACGTAATCACCACCAACCCTTGGTATATACTTGATTAACGTTGAATACACTACTACCTGAGGCAGTGCAAAGATGGCTGCGATTAATGATGCGTAAACTAGGTTAACACCTAGTACCGTTGGTAGGGCTGCTAGAGTGAAGCCTATTGTGGCTAATGCTGTTCCTATTGACATGTTTGCAACGTTTATTGATACTGCATCCCAGAATCCAGCCTCCTTAACTAGGCCTGTGGATTCCCTAACGAATAACGAAGAATTACTCACCATCATTAAGGTAAGTAATTAAACACTTTTAAACTTTGCGTTCATAATTAATGTTATTAATTTAATTAATTATCTTAAAACTGCAATTAACGTAAACTCAACACAGGATTAACTACGCGGGATTCATTAACATCAACCACACCCTTTGGTGTTACTCTAATTTCAGGTATTACAATGACTGGTATTAGTGATATGTGGAAGAGGGCCATTCTTGGTTCAGTAACACCCCCAGCATTGAGGAAGCCCTCAATACACTTAACTTCCTCGTAAACCTTCTCATAGGGCTCACTACTCATTAAGCCGCCAAGCCTAAGGGAAACCTTACACTTAACTTCCCCATTACGTACCACAACAATACCACCCCTCAAGTCCTCAAGTTCCCTTAATGCGATCAACATGTCATTGAGGTTTACACCCAGTACCAATACATTATGCGTATCACGTCCTATTGTTTGAGCTATAGCCCCAGTCTTGAGGCCTAAGCCGTGTATAAAACCCTTACCAACACCTCTCCCACGGTACCTATCAATTACCGTGACGTAGGACACGTCATTACTTGGGTCAGGGGTGATTAATCCATTAACTACAGGAACCTTCACCGTGGTCTTCCTGGTAACAGTCATTCCATATTGAATCCCCGCAGCCAATACTGATGCGCTTTCCCAATTTTCACCCACCCTTATGGCCAAATCACTTTGATTGCGTATTTGAGGAATATTGAATGGAGGTTCCATTAACGTTAAGTCACTTAATATCTTGTAGTTATTAAGTAGCATTTGGCCATTATGATAAATCACTTCCCCATCAACCACCACTGTATTGACGTTAACCTTCTCATAATTGTCTAATAGTACTAGATCACTAACCCTACCTGGTGCTACTACACCAATTAGGTTATCTAACTTTAAGTATGTTGCTGGATTTATGGTAACCATTCTAAGCGCGTTAATTGGATCAACCCCATGCTCTATAATGCGTTTAACAACGTAATCCATGTAACCTTTCTCAACAAGATCAGTGACTGAAATATCATCAGTTACTAGGATTAGTCTACTAATGCCATTACTACTCCTGCCTAATTCTGGTACAATAACCTCAGCATCCCTCCACGCGGTACCTAGCCTAGGCATCACCCACATACCCCTAAGCAGTTTATCTAAGGCGCTACTTACGTTAATTGACTCATGGCATGATGATGGTGAAGCCACTGCGTATGCGTTTAAAGCATCTTCCTCATCACTGGGTAAGTGACCGTAAATCATCATACCGTGCTCTAACGCTAACTTAATCTTGGCTAATGAATCCCCATCCCCATTAACCACTGATGAGTAATCCATGAACTCACCAAAACTATGAAATAACCCAGTGTTGATTAATTGCCTCAAGTCCTCAATCTTAAGTACTGCTCCTGGATTATCAACATTAAGGCTAGTTGGTGGAACACAGGGTGGAATCTGCATGAGTACCTTCAATGGCAAGTTAACCGCATTCTTAGCGAAGGCAATGAGGTAATTCACACCTCCTACGTTAGCTATATCATGGGGATCAGCAACAATAAGTGTAGTACCATGCCTTAAAGCCAGTTTAGCGAACTCAACTGGTGCCAGGAAGCTTGACTCTATGTGAACATGCGCATCGATGAATCCTGGAACAGCATACATATCATGCCCATTAATAATCCTTGTATCTAAACCCACGTATGCCTCATCCCTACTGGACTTAACTAAAGCAACTATGAACTTAGAGTACACTATAATTGACATACCTTCCACTACACGTCCACCAGCAACATCAATTATGTTAACATTGCGGATAATTAGGCTAGGTTTCCTTAATCCCCTCGATGTCTCTATTAGTTCGCGCATTAACCCAATGTACTCCATAATGATACTTTTCGGGAATACTGAGACCACACTGGCCTTTTCATCTACCATTAATTTAAATAATTGAGTAAATTTATAAAAATTCCCATTATAATAAATATATTATTTAATGAAATAATTTAATAACTTACCATTTAAGGTCTTTCCTAGCCGTTGAAGTCTCATCTACTTGGAAATGACCTCAAGGCTTATGTCAACTGGCTTAGCCTTCATGGTTATGTAGCTTGTACTGATTACGTCTGGATTAGCCTTAGCGTATTCATTAATGTTATCTGGGGTGATTCCCCCAGAGACCTCTATAATGGCTTTTTCACGAAGACCCAGCGCTTCAAGTACCCCTATTATCTGCTTAAGTTGAGCTGGTGTAACGTTATCCACAAGTACTGCATCCGCCCCTGCCTTAATAGCCTTAACAGCATCCTCAGCATTACTCACCTCAACCTCAATCTTATGCATGAAGGTTACCTTACCCTTAGCCATCTTGACCGCCTCCTCAACATTGCCAATTATAGCGATGTGATTATCCTTGATTAGCACTGCATCACTTAATGATAACCTATGAGTATCAGCACCACCCACGGCCACTGCCTTCTTAATCAATGGCCTTAAGCATGGTATTGTTTTCCTAGTTGCAGCAACCTTAACCCTAGGGTTAACTCTATGCACCATTTCAACAATCTCCCTAGTAGTCTTAACTACGCCAAGTAGTATGCTTAATACGTTAAGTAGGCTTCTTTCAATCATTAAGATTACCCTAGCATTACCGGAAAGTACCATCAATGATTCACCCGGGTTAAAATACTCACCATCATGCTTCAGGGCATTTGCATTAAGCCCAAGTACCTTTAATGCCTCAGCAAGGTCAAGAATACAGCATGCATAGCCGCTCTCCTTAGCCATTAAAACAGCCTTAACCTCCACATCACCTATAATAGCCTCAGTGGTGACGTCACCCAATGGTGCATCCTCCTTAACTAAGTTTAGAAGTAGTTGAGCTAATTCCTGGGGCATCACCTAGAGGTCACCTTAAGTAACATTAATGATGAGGCCGCTGAGACTAGGGATATTGAAACCATTAATGCTGACACAGCATACCAAGCTGAGTAGCCTAAGGTACTTATGAGTACAGGCAGGGCTAATCCTGATGCTAACCCAGTCAGTAAGCCGCCTAGCTGGTAAGCTAACCCTGAACCAGAGTACCTATACATTGTCGGGAACAATAGGGTGAATAACCTTGGTAATGAACCAAAGCCCATGTACTCAGAGACCATATACGCCTCAAAGGCAATAAGTATTACTACTGGGTTGCCTGTTGCCAATAGCGGGTAGAATAGTATACTCATTACTCCCGTTGAAATTGATCCAATTACTAGAATTAATAGTGGATTACGCTTATCTGATAATGAACCACTAATGAGCGTTGATGCAACACCACCCGTTAATAATGATACCGCGTAAGCCAGTAACATGAATGAGTTAGCCTGCATACCCATTAATGTGCTTAACCCTAATACCCTAGTTACGTATGTAATTGAGTAAGGTAGCACGGCGACAACAGTTACCGCGGTTATGTAGAACCAGGCGAAGGCAAGCAGCAGTACTTTAACCCAATCCCTCTTGAATACTTCAATGGCAGGGTACCTCAATACCCCACCCTTCTTAACTAGGTCCATGAACAGTGGTGATTCAATTAACCTATGCCTAATCACAGCAGCTACTAGTATTACTGCGGCGCCAATTAAGAACAGTATCCTCCATCCCCATGAGTAGAAGTATTGATGAGGCATTAGTAGTGATGAGAGCGAGAATGCTAGTGATGAGAGGGCAATGCCTATTGTTGCAAAAGCCTGAAACACACCACCCCAGAATCCGAGATTACTGTAGCCATTGGCTAGAATTACCTCGCTAACCCAAGTGGCGCCACCACCCCACTCACCACCAAACCCTATGCCGAGTATTAGCCTAGATATCAGTAGGAGAACTATTGAATATGCACCTATTTGGCTATACGTTGGAGTTAACCCCATTATGATCATTGATGCAAAGGCTAATATTAGTGTTAAAACCAAGGTAAACCGTCTACCCACCTTATCACCAATGTGCCCAAATATGAAGGCACCAAGGGGTCTAGTAATGTAGGCAACGGCGTAGGTAACCATTGCAAGGGATAAGGCTATGCCCGGTATTTTGAAGGCTGGTTCAAAATATAAGCTCAACCATACTGTGCCGGCTGCGTTAGCGGCTAGTAGAAAGTCATAGTAGTCAAACATTGTGCCTAATCCAGCGGCTAATACCGTAGATTTAACAATCCTTGAGGCTTCATTCAACTTCATACCAATGGCTGCCTACACTAATACTCCTTTAGCTTAATCATGCAGTTTTCATGCTTAAACCATTAATTCACAATGAGCAAGGGTGCAGAGTAAGCAGCCTAAATCATTAATAGTACGCGGTGCCTAGATTCATTATGGAAAATTAAATGACTTGACAATAAAGATTGACAAGCCTTGCCCCTTCTAGGGGTGGGGTAAAGGTTTTAAGCCATGGCTGGTGAGTGGCTTTGGGTGTGGGGATGCCCCGCATGGGGCTTTGGTGTGTCTATGTGTCCCCATGCCCTTGCCGCATATCCCCGAGTCCCAAGGATCTGGGAGTGGGGGCAACTCCCAGTGAGGGATAGGGATAATGGGCCTAAGGCCAGGCCCGTGGTCTACCGCTGGACGAGCAGAGCGAGGTGAACCCGCAATGAAGCAATGAGGATGAAGGCGGTAAACCACAAACCAATGAACCGCCTTGAAGGGTGGGGTTCCCTTCAAGGTGGGGATGAGGTCAGCTTAGGGCGAGAAGGAGAGATGAGAATGAGGCAATGAGGATCTACGAGGAGCTTAAGAGGGTAGGCTATGACCCAACAAGGCGTGTTGCGGGTAAAAGGCACGAAGTTACAATAACACACGAACATAATGGATAGCCCACTCAAGCCGATAGTCCGCAAGAAGCTGAGTGAGTGGCTTGAAGACGAAAAGAACGAAAGGAGGAGGGAGAGGATAGCCAAGGCAATGCAGGACCTAAAGTGCTTTGACTATGCCTAACCCACCCAAACCCACGGGCCAGAAAAATCCTTCCTTTTTCCTTCCCCCTTAATCAAAATCAAATTTTGAGGTAGTGGGTAAGTTTAAGTACGTGGTTCCAGCCCATGGCGGTATATCGAGACCTCCTGAGACTGTTAACGTTATTAACGAGAATATAAACGCAATAAATAGGTTGAGATATTTTGTGCTTAATAACATTAATGATTCCATGATGCTTGAGGAGTTGATTATGAAAATCTTCTCATCACTTGGCATAAGCATTGATTCACCACATAATTACCTATTGAATCACTCGGCCCTTCTATTATACGTTACCTGGCTCTCCGATGATGGTCTATTCCTTGAGATTAGGTTAATGAGGATTCCAGTTCCTTAATTGCACTTGGTAGTTTTCTTAAGTCATCAATAACCTTATCTGCATTCAATTCCTTAATCCACTTATTCAATACACCTATGCTCAATAACCCCATGCTCCTACATATGTCAATGTCCCTTGGGTGATCAGTAACGTAAACCGCACCCTCGACGCTACCATTATTGTAAATGTTCAGTATTCGTTTAAGTAAATCACCCTTACCGTAATTAGGCCCAAGGTCACCGAGGGCCATGTAACCGTCAACCAAGTTTAATATACCGTACTTATTCAACTCTGGGGCTAGTAAATCACCCTCAACCTCCCTTCCAGTTGCTATTACAATTAACCTACCTTCCCCCTTAAGGTGCCTTAAAGCCTCCAAAGCCCCCGGTAGTAATTCACCGTATTCACCATCATTTAAGTACCTTAACCAACACCTCCTCCAAAACCAGTAGTCAAAAGCCTCAGCACCAATGATTGAAGCCAACCCACTCCTAATACCCCTCCTATCGTAGTACATGATCATGAAGTCGCTAAAAGACACACCATTAGCATTACTCAACTTAACCAACACATCATAACAACGCCTAGCAGTATCAACAAGAGTCATATCTAAATCCACTATAACTAACCTAATCCACCCCACACGCACTATTACCCAGTAAGGTAATAAAGCTAACCCAAGCTTGAGGCTAACCAATGGAGTCCCCTCCCTGGCTAATAGGGTAATTTTCCTTAATCAACACAAGCCACACATGCTCCACATCAAGACTCCTCGGCGTTGAGATGAATAACTGAACCGCATACACCCCCTTACCTAATTCCTGAGAATACCCAAATACCCTGAAGGAACCAAATTCAAGGCCTATATACCATAGTGTGAACTCGTACCTCACTCCATCGTAACTCATTACGTACGTGAACGGTAACCCACCGGTATACGTTACAGTGGTGTTCCTTGGTCTCAAGTAAATAGACACACCATCCATGGATGCGTTGCTTAGCTCGAAGTTGAAGCTGAAGCCGCAGTCACGGCACCACACTGATAGTATAATGTACCTGTAGGGTGTTCCATTAATCAGGAGTGTCGTTTCATTAAAAATGGTGGAGTTGAGTATTAGTGAACGGGCTAACCCTGGGTCAGACCCTAAGAAACCTACAGGAAGTGGTGAGCTTGCATTTTCGTAAGCCTCCTTGGCGTCAGTTAAGATCCTCCCCAAGTACAGAAAGGCAGCCGTGTAGTTTGACGGGTAACTTGACGGTAAACTCACCTTATACTTACCGTATCCACCAGCATGAATCCCCACGTGAACCAGCACCAATGCTAAAGCCGCAATTAGGGTTATTAGGAATAGAAACCTCCTCATTAGCTACTTAGCTAAACCCTACTTAATAAACACTAATCAGTAGAAAACCCAACCCAAGCCACCAGGAGGCCACCAGGCTGAATTTGCGCCCACCACCCGCACCATCGGGCGATTGGGAGTGGCAGGCTCCCCCCTCGGGAAAACCCTCGGGGGATACACCACCACCCCATCAACCCCGTCTTCTACGGGAGCCCTAACCACCCCCAACTGGGTAACCCCAGTCAGGAGCGGCGGCCGCCTATTTTAGGGGCGGGTTTCCCGCTTAGATGCCTTCAGCGGTTACCCCAAGCGGCGTGGCTGCCCGGCACTGCCCTGCC
>NZ_JAGDXD010000018.1:14988-15770 GCF_023256255.1 Caldivirga sp.
AACCCATCTCACGTTCCCCTTTAATGGGCGGGCTTGGGGGGCGGGCTGGAGGAGACTAGACAAAAAAGAGGGGAGAACTTAACAGGGTGGAGAGGCTTCACCAGCTTGGCAAACAACACAGCATTGCTTCCCCTAGCTACAAGCTTGAAGAATCTTCCTCCGTAGTTCTTAACGCTGTATCTCACCCCCAGCGACGACAGCGTCACAGCCGCCGCGTTTACGACCCTCGAATCCGAATTTCCCAACTCCACAATGGGGTAGGGGCGTCTCTTCCTTCTATCGAAGTACAGAGTGCCGTCGCTGTCAAAAAGCCCCCTCACGAAGGAAACAGTCGGTAACTGAAGAAGCCGCTCAATAGCTTCACCAATAAGTTCGTAAAACTCCTTGCTATTCACCCTAACTCTGTAATAACTGCCATATGACCTCAGATGAGGATTAAAGCCGCAGATCCTCAGCATATCAGCCAAAATCACCGCATACTCTACATCTCGGTCGTATATCTCAACCACGTACTCCCTAGCCCTTTTATTATAGTACAATGTCCCATCGCCCTTAACAACACCGGCTAAGTACTCCAAATCGCACTCCATAAAAGGAGAAAGATAAGGGGTATTTAAACCCCCTCCTGCGCCCGCCTAGCCCCACCCTTGGGAGCTGCTGCACTCCCAGGATGGGAAAAGCCGACATCGATGTAGCAAACCGCGGGGTCGATAGGAGCTCTCGCCCGCGACGACTCTGTTATCCCCGGGGTAACTTTTCCGTCGTGCCCGGCCCCCACCAAG
>NZ_JAGDXD010000019.1 GCF_023256255.1 Caldivirga sp.
CCTGATCACCAGTAGAACCCCTATGATAAGCCATATACTGACCAAGATAAACACCAACAAGAAAAGAAGCAATATTAGCAGAAACAACAATAAACAAAGTCCAAGGAAGTCTCTGAACTATTAAATTTAGTACTGGTTCATCGTAAAGTATTGATAAGCCCATATTACCATGCAGTACATTCCAAATGTAGTAAATAACTCCTAATAATGGATTTCCATGAGGCAGAAGCGAATTAACATATGATATTAACTCCTTGTATTCCTGGACTGTTAATAATGCTGCCGACGACGTGGGTGTAACCATTATACGGCTAGATGCAGCCCCAGCTCCTCCTCCAACTATTTCAAGTCCAAATGACTGGAGAATAGCCTCAACAGGCTTTAGAGGTGATAGTTCGAAGAGTAAGTAGCTTATTACTAAGGCTAGAAGAAAGGTAAATACTGCGGTTCCAATTCTACGGGCCAAGTAGGCGGTATTCATGACTTAGATACTTAGTAAGCTCATTAATAAGTTTTATTCCTATTTGTATACAATTACCATACGCATTTAATTATTGATCTTCAAAAAAAGTAATTTAAATAAGTTTAAAGAGACACACCATAATTTAGACTACCTCCTCCTTAGTAGTATTGCAGCTACCACTGCTATAACAATTACTATAATTACTATGCCGACTACTAAAGTTACATTGATAACAGGCTTAGTTACTGTAACCGTAGACACAACAGTGGTTGGAGGTACAGTAGTGGTCACCGTTGTGGTTACTGGTATTGTGGATGTTGTCGTGTAAGTAGTTGTAGTGCCACTGACCACGGTAGTTGATGTAACTACCGTAGTAGTGGAAGTTGTAGTTGTAATTGACGTAACGGTGGTTGTGGCTGAAGTAGTTGTTGAAGTAACAGTGGGCTTAGGTTGAACATTAGTTAATATTGCCCACCACATTGGTCCAGCGATCTCTAGGGATGGGCTCTCAGACCAAACCCAACTATTTGATGGTGGGAACTGTAGATACTTTGTATTATACCATACCTCCTCATAGGGCGTGTCCAGACTTATGAACCATGGATTATGATTAGCCTCCCAAGCCCACATGAATACACAATCCTTAATCTGCTGAATGGTAACCTGCTGTGGCGGGCATATTCCATTAGTCTGGGAGTTAGGTCCCCAAAGCCATGCCACAGTCCCATTAGGTAATGTAACTTCACCCCACCAGTGAGTAACATTTATTGGATAGCCTTCAAAGTAGCCGTTGACTGGGAATAAGTCAGGTATTATTATTGAGAATCCTGGTGGTCCATACCTGTAGGCTAACGCATATTGAGTAGCCATGGTGCTGTATATTTGTGGGAATTCAGTAGCTGGTTCTATGCTTATAGTTGTAGGTATACCGAAGGCATTCCACTGGTTAGCTACACTTGTTAACTCAGCCATAATCTGTGGGTTTGATGCAGTACCTGAGTCAACCAAGATGACTAACTTAAAGGGTGTACCATTAGGCGTATACCATATGCCATTCTTCTTAGTGAACCCCACGCTCTCAAGCAGGTTAGCCGCCATGGATGGATTATAGGTATAGTTTATGAGTGGGTAACCCAACTTATCCCAGTACTGAACCATCTCCACGAATGAATGTGGATTAATGGTTGGATAAACAATGGCGTTATTAGGCTCAGGAACCGGCGCATACGGTGTGCCTGCAGCCTCAGCTACAAGGGTTAGGTTTAATGCATATATTAAGGCCTGCCTCACTTGCGTGTAGTATATGTAGGGCCATAGGAAGTTAAAGTATAATGCATCCCCTGGTGCGCCTGGTGTTAAGGCGTAACTCATGTATGGGTTTCTTAGCACCTGTGATGCAATTGATGGTGGTAAGTTACCCTGGTAGAAAGATAGTTGTCCAGTTTCTAAAGCTGCGAAGAGCGGTGTTGATGACGTGTACTGGTACAGCACTACGTAATCGATCTTTATGTTGTTGGCATCCCAGTAGTATGGGTTCTTGCATAGTATTATCTCTGAGGGTGTTATGTCGCATACGTAGAATGGACCATTTTGAGGCGGTGGGAATGTGAAGGTTGGGAAGTACTTATGCAGGAAGGCGAACTCAGTATGAATGTAACTAGCTCCCTCAGACTGCTCCTGTGATGTACCATATCCGAAGTTAGCTGCGTAGAGGATGTTCCAGTTCTTAGATAAGTTATCTATGAATGGTTTGAAGAGTTCATAATTAATGAATATGCCTAATCCACCATCACTAACGTAGTAGAATGTCATTACATCATTACTATTAACTACGGCATCAGGAGGTACCCATATTATGCACGTGTAGTTATTAACCCATGTTACATTACCTAGTGCATCATATATTAGGGCTTGAATTAGATTAGTTGCATACAGATCTAGACATGTGAAGGGTTGCCCATTACTCCAACCTGAGTGCCTTAGGTAGACGGTTATCTTAGCCCAACCACTCATGTTGCCTACAGTTAAATTATATTGAATAGTCCAATTATACGCTAAGTCAGGAATCCACGTGCCACTGGATAAGTTATACATCGCTAAGTATGCGTAATTTAAACCATATTGATGTGTCCATATGCCAGAAGTCGTGAATATATTTGGGTTAAACGAAGAGTTAGAGGTCATGGGCGTACTAACTACCACAGCGGAGTAGAGGGTATTATAGGGTGTCATGGGTGGTAAACCACTTGAGGCTTGACTATAGAGCGGTAGGGAAACGTACACCAGTATTAAAGCAGCCGCAATTACCGGTATTACCCACAGTTTTGTGTACTGTGAGGTGTACACCATGCTTTACCTTGTCTTTATACTCCTTTATAAGCTTTTTCATAATGATATAAATATATTAATTATCTACAGAAATATATACTGGTATTAACACTTGACGGAAAGCTAATACCACATAAGGTTCCTTCACATTAATTATGATTCATTATCATTATCTTAGTGATAGTGTTCATTAATTAGTTAAGTCCATTAAATGTTGCATTGCATAAGAAAACTATATAAGGGTTAAGATTTTTTGCTCCTGATGATTGAACTAATACTGCTTATATTGTTTAAGGCCGGTGGAATACCGCTAGTGAATTATACTATTTACTTACCTGTTAATTCATCAGTAATTAACGTTAGTTTACCTGTAGTACCCATTCCTGATACCATTGAGGCTATTAATGATTCAACTGGGTCACTTATACCAATTAGCCTGTATCCAGGTAATGTACTAAGTGTGTTCGCCTTTGGTGGTGGTAATGTATCAATAATATATTATGGTAATTACACTTTTAACGCTAAATCCCTGTTATATTCATTCAATGTATCATCCATGGAGAATGTTATTATAGTTTTCCCACCATTCATAATACCCTTTGATCTACCCATAAACATAATTCATTATAGGATTATAAATGGGTCAACGCTAATAGTAACGTTACCTCCAGGCAATTACACTATTCAATACGCTTACGTACCCAAGAGCCTATTAACCACCACGGCGACTACCTCAACTTCAACTACTAGCACTAGTACTACTAGTGTAGTTTCATCAACCACCTCAACGTCAGTCTCATCAACTACATCAACCTCAGTGGCTACAACCACTGGAACTTCATCAGTAACCTCATCAACTACTTCCAGTACAAGCGTTCAATCGGTCTCATCAACCACCTCGGTCTCATCCACGGTACCCACTGCTTCATCGGTTAGTAGCGTATCCTCTACGTCATCCACAGTTAGCCACGGTTCCAGTTCCCTCTACATAATAACGGCGGTAATACTGGTGATAGTGGTTTCTGCAGTGGTAATGTTGAGTAGGCGTAGGGCTCTTGAAGGCCTTGAGCAGCGTAACCTAGATGATGTAGATAAGTTAATCATTAATACGTTGAGACAGTACGGTGGTTCACTTTACCAGTCTCAACTCCAGCAGTTAACTAATGTACCCAAGACGACTCTTTGGCGTCACGTCATGAAACTTAAGGATATGGGTATTGTGCGTGTGGATAAGGTTGATGGTTTAAACAAGGTTACCTTAATCTCAGGCTAAGGCAATAAGGCTGCTTAAAGGTAAATTAACATTAATAGGATTAGTTTCTGCGGATTAGTATGATCCTGGGATCCTAAAATCGAAGAATGGTTCATCCGCCCTTAATGCGACCAGGTATTAATGGGGCATTATTATCCGCGGCATTTAATGCTTTAGAATTAGGCACTGGAGGCTTTATATTATGATAATTGAGGCTTACGATATTAATGGTAGGAGAATACTGGTTGCCTTCACGGAATCCGGGGTTGCGTATAGGGACATTACGAGTGTTCACAAGTGGTATAGGAACTTCTTCATACCAGGTATAGTAATTAGTGTGATTCTTGTTGCGGGTTCAATAGCCTACGCTATAGTGATGTATCAGAACGCGGCGATGCATTACCAGTATGAACCATACTACGTACTAATAGGTGGCTTCGCGGCTTCAGTAATAATTCTAGCAGTGGTAAGGCTAAGTAGACCTAGGGTTGATTGGCAAACCACAGTAATACCTATTATTCAAGTTTGGTCAATCATCATCTACGTTAGGAGCGGCTTAGTTTACGTGTATAGGTATGGTTCCCAAACGCCTGAATTAACACTGAGGCTGAGAGGTAAGGAGTTGATTAACCTTCTTGATTCCCTTAAGAGTGAACCATGGGTAAGGAAGGTGTTCATGTATGAACAGTAAATTTTACTGAACAGTGAAGTCCACGTAGGGTTCCTTCAAGTCAACCATGGCGTTCACAACCAGCTCCGCTAAACCACCGTAGTGAATATTGTATAGTTCAGTAGCCCTATAGTGGGTTAGTAAATCCCTTAACTCACCCTTGCAGTTGGAGCATGGTGCACACACGTACTTGGGGATACTGGGGTCTATGGTGTCCCTGAAGGCTTCAAGGATTTGCCTAAACTTCATTCTTGAAGCGACTTTAATCCTCCATTCAGGGAAATTGAGTGAAGTCATTATGGCGAAGCCACTGCCACCACCACAGCAGTAGTTGTAAACGCCGTGAGGTTCCATTTCCCTAAACATTGGTGCAATCCTCCTCAAAACCTCCCTCTGAGGCTCCACTATGCCGGTTAGCCTAACTATATTGCATGGATCATGAAGGGTTACGGGGAAGTTATTCCTACCTGGGTCAAGGTTAAGCTTCCCGCTTTTAACAATATCCCTAAGCATTGGTAGTACACTCTCCCTAGGTATCCTGTAATCATCCTTAAGTAGCCTATCAGCAACCACGAGCAGGGCCTTAGTGGCGTGGCCGCATTCACCAATTACAATCCTCTTAACCTCAAGCTTCCTGGCAACCTCAATGTGCTTCATGGCTATCCTCGCCAATTGAGCATCATCATACCATACACCGTAGTTAACCGCATCATAACCCACCAGTTCACTGCTAAGAGTCCAACTAACCCCAGCCTCCTCAAGTATTATTGCGTAGGCAGCTGGGTTCTCAGGCCATGAAATGTACTCGCCGGCATTGTGTATTAAAAGTACATCAGCGCCCTTCTCGTCAACAGGTATCTTAATTCTCCTACCAAGCTTCTCACGTATTAAATCCTCCATGAACTCAACCATGTTTATGAAAGCCTTCGGATTCATGCCTGTTGATGACCCCACCTTAAGTTGAAGCACAGTACCCCTCTCATGAAGTGCAGTAGGCGCTATGCCCATCTCCATGCTTAGCAGCTTCCTAATTTCATGTGCTATTAACCCATTATCAATACCCAGTGGGCAGGCTTGAACGCATCTCCTACATAATGTACACCTATAGGCTAATTCACCGAGTCTAAGTATTGTAAGTGCATTAAGCTCTACGTTAACTCCAGGCTTCTTAAGAATGTACTTATCGTAAATTCTCCTAAGTACCTCAGACCTATACGTTGGCCTATAGATATCCTTCCTCCCACTGGCCACGTATATTGGGCAAGCCTCAGCGCAGTTTTGGCACTTTGCGCAGTAGTCTAGTGAGAGGAGTAGAGGTTGAAGGAATGTCCAATTACCCTCCCTTGAGGTTAACTTCCTTAAGCCCTCTAGGAACCTCTTAACCAGTTTCTCCTCCTCTTCCTTGCTCCTGGGTTTCCAAGGTATGTCAATGGCCACGTATCCGTCAAGCTCAGTCACATAGTTGCTTGACCAATCAAGCTTAGGTTCAGTTAAGGGTGGTTCCAGTTCAGGCTTATCGTAGGGTGATGGTAAGGGCATTAAGTCACTTAGGCTTATCTTAATTAACCTACCCTCACGTTTACTTATGTCCCTTATCCTAACCGCACGCTCATCCTTCATTAGCGATCACCCTTGCGTTTTCCTCCCATGATTCACCCAGCTTAATGTGGGGGGCATTCCAAGGCATCTTAAGCGCCATTAACTCCCCGACTCTACTGCTTAGTTCACTGGAGCCTGGTTCATCTTCCCAAAGCACCCTATGGTAAGTGAAGTATTTACCAATGAAGTGTGTTATCTTTGAGAAGGGTATGTAGGCTACGAGTGCTTGAAGCGCAATAACATGAACCAGGATCACTGGGTTTAGGTGGGGTGGACTTACTAGTGGATTAATAATGCTTAATGCAAAGGCCCTCGCATAGTTGAAGTATGGATCGTTAAACCATGAGGCTAAGCCTGTTACTAAGGCCAGAAGCACCATGGTTAGATTAAAGTAGTCTGGGATAGTTGTGTAATCCCTTAGGATGGGGTTTATGAGCCTCCTAATAAGTAGCCCAAAGCCTCCAGCTGTGGCGAGTGATGCACCAGTGACGCCTACTACTATTGTAGCGTAGTAGAGGAAAATAGACCAAGTGCTACTTGATGGAACTAGCGCATGAGCATACAATGTAGTAACCGCCCCTAAGAGCACTAGAAGGAACCAAACTAGAATTAAGTATATTCCCAGGTGGAATGGGTAAGTGAGTGCCCAGAGCCTCTTATTATTGCCGTAAATCCTCTTTATAAATAGCATTTCACCGAGTAGTTCTTTAAGCTCCCCAATAACTGACGTGTTCCTATTCTTAGTCCACCAAAGCTCCTCCTCTAAGTAACCCCCACCGTACTTCGCTCTCCCTGGTTCATGAGGTACTGGGTAAAGTTCCCACCTTAAGTGAATGGGCATTGATGACCACTTCCACCACCTGTATGCGATCCCTATGATGAAGATTAATACCGCTGCGTAGGATGTTAATTTAAGTATCTGAGTAATCACAGTGAATCACCTTGACCTAAGCACCCTGATAAATAGTCAGAGTCAATGAACGTTAGCCGCGAATCTCCTGTATTGATCATGGATTAAGTTCAGCCATTAAAATGCTTTTATTAATTATTTCACAATGAACGGGAAAATAAGCCATAGTTTAAGGATTTACTTAATTATTAGGAGACCCGGTTAATAAACCATTTAAGTGCTACTGTTAATCTTCATTAGATGTCTCACGGATCTATTATTTTAACTCTTCAGTTAGTTAATGAATCATCATAATGTGCATTAACTCTCTCATAAACCATGTGGTTATGTTGATGAAACGGGGAGATACTTTGGTGAAAACTACATAAGCATAGGGAGGGAATAGGAGTAATGAGGCTGAGTTTTAGTGTTAAAGCATTAATAGGTACTTCAGGGTAGCTATTATTGTGAAGTTGTTTAAGTGTAGTCTATGCGGATCAGAGGTTCCCTTCAGTGACGTAGCCTACATTAAGGGTAATGTGGTTATTTGCCGGAGGTGCTTCCCCACGTACTACGTTAAGAATTGCGTCTTCTTAAGGAGGAGGCTCATTGGGGAAAACCCACAGGCCTGTTCCTTCTGCCAGTATAGGAAAAACTGCGACTCGTATATCGCTTCACTTAAAGGTTCCCTTGAGGCCTAGGTTTCACTGAGGCCAGCATTATGGGTCTTCAATTTCTACGTAACCCTAATTACGTAAACCTCAATGATTCTCCGTGGCTTCCTATGATGCCTATACGTGTATGGTATGCTTAACTTAAATCCACGTGCAACCTCAATGCTTCTACCTAATGCCTTAACCACCTTAGTAACGTAATCCACTGTTCCCTCCTTATGTATACTATAGGTTACTTTAGATAGTTTCAACGAATTCAACAGTAACTTAACATCAATACCCCTGGGGCTCCATATGCCGAAGGGTGGGTTCTGGAAAACGGTATCCAATGGCCTTGCGATGGCCGGCATTGTGAAATCCATGACTATTAAGTCAACTACGTTAAGTAAGCCTAACCTGCTTAAGTATTTGTAAGCATCCCTCACCGCATCTTCATCAATGTCCGAGCATATGACTTGTATTGAACCAAGTAATGCACCTGCTGCTGAGAATCTACCTGTACCACAGACTGGGTCAATAATCCTATTTCCAGCCACATCCCCCTTAAGGTAAGCTAACCAAACCACCTCGGCTACAACATCCGCATCAGTAACGTACTGCTCCAGCTTAAGCTTAGGCTTACTGTATCCCCCTATGTCCTGTATAATGGACTCAAGCTCCTTCTTCCCCTTAAGCATCAGCATTTACTGCATTAAACAATTAAAACTGTGTACTTAAGTACAGTTGCCCTGTGGATTAAGGATGGGGGTGACTTTACGGCAAGTCTCCTTCAATTCCCTAGCCTTATCCTCAGGCAATGAATCGTAGGTGAAGGTCCATAATCCCCATTCAACGCCAGCAGCATACTTAAGCTTATTAGCATCCCTGAGCATTGGGTAGAATTCAACGTGCATGTGGTATGAATCATCATTCTTAACTGGACCCTGGTGGAAAGCCATTATGTAGGGCATGTCCCTACCCAGTACATTGTCAAGCATTGCCGTGGTTACTCTAAGCGCATCAGTGAGCTTAACTAGCTCATCATCAGTTAACTGAGTCATCTTCTGCACGTGCCTCCTAGGTATTACATGAACCTCATAGGGCCACATGGAGTAGTAGGGCTTCACAATGTAGAAGTCACCATTAGTGTAGATAACTCTCTCCCCAAGTTTAACCTCCTCATCAAGTATACTGCATAGTAAGCACTTACCGGTCCTCTTCATGTGCCTCCTCATATTCCTTAACTCAAGCCTAATCCTCAGGGGTACGTAGGGTAACGCGTACATTTGACTATGTGGGTGGGTTAAGGATACACCTATCTCCTTACCCTTATTCCTGAAGAAGTAAATATACTTAACGAAACCTGAACCCTCAAGCTTAATCATCTCATCCCTAACACCCTTCATCACTAAGGCTAGGTCATCGAGTGGTATTTCATGAAGGTCCTTAAGGTCATGCTTAGGTGACTCAACAATAACCATGCAGTAACCTAGGGAACGCCTAGCCTTAAAGTCATCAACACTACGCGCCTTAGGAGCATTGGGTGAGAGCATGGGGAATCTATTGGGTAGTATTAGGAAGCGCCAACCTGTCCCAGTCTCCTCATTACCCTCATCAAATGGGCAACGGTCACTCGGCTGCCATGGTCTAGCCTCCCTCACGCTTGACACCATTATCCACTCCCCTATTAATGGGTTGTACCTAAGCTCCATTGCCATGGGTTAGTGCTTATTAAGACTGGTTAAATGCATTATCAATGATAGTTTCATCAGCCCCAGGTAGAGTGGACCTGTTTAACACGCATCAGGATTACAAGGGGTTACCTGTTGTTCCAGCTGCAGTTGACTTAAGGACAGTCGTCGAGGGGGAGTTGAAGATGGGTGATGTTATTAAGGTTAAGTCAATAAACATGAATGAGGAAGCCGAGTTGAAGGTTACTGATGAATTAAAGGTTGGTCAATGGAGTAGTTACGTACTGGCTGCATTGAAGGCATTATCAATGCACGGTTACTTCATAGGTGGAGCGGAATTAACGATAAGAAGCAATGTACCCGTGGGTTCAGGGTTAGCTAGCAGCGCCGCATTACTGGTCTCAGTGGTTAATTGGTTTAATAAGGCTTATGGCCTAGGCTTATCTAAGAGGGACATTGCTGAGTTAGCCTATGAGGCTGAACACAACATAATGGGTATACCCTGTGGTAGGCTTGACCAATACTCCTCATCATACGGGGGCTTAATAATACTGGAGGCTAGAGCACCCTATAGGGTTGAGGAACTGGGTGTTAAGGATCTTGACTTCATAGTAGTTGACTCTGGGGTTAGGCACAGTACAATGAACGTGCATACGGTTAGGCAGAGGGAACTTAGGGAGGCGCTCAGTATGCTTAAGGAATCAATACCGAGGGATCACTGGGATAAATTAAATAAACCACTTGATGAAGTTGACTGGGGTTGGTTAGCCTCAGTCGCTAAGGATTACTTAAGCACGCTGAGTGAAGTCCATAGGAAGAGGCTGGAGTTCACAATACTCATGAATGAGTCAACCAAGAGGGCTATAGTGGAGTTAAGGAAGAGTAAGCCGGATAGGAAAGTACTGGGTGAGATCATGAATGAGCAGCATAGGTTACTGAGAGACCTATATGAAGTCAGTATACCGGAGCTTGAGGAGATTAAGAAGGCTCTTGACTCTAATGGAGCACTGGGGTCTAAGATAAGTGGAGCAGGCATGGGTGGTTCAATAGTAGCCTTAGCTGAAAGCAGGGAGGAGGCTGCTAGGATTCTTGATTCAATTAAAGGTAAGTGGAGGGGTTGGGTTGTGTCGATTGATCAGGGTGTGTCTTAGCGTTAATGTGATTTATTTAAAAAGGGGGTTAAGGCAAGGTGCCGTATGGCTGGTAAAGTTAAGATAGTGGCGACAATTGGGCCTTCATCGGAGAAGACTGAAGTTGCTGAAAAACTGATTAAGCTAATTGATGGAGCCAGGGTAAACTTCTCCCACGGAGACTTGGACACTTGGGTAAGTAGAATTGAGTTAATTAGGAGAATTAACCCAAGCATTCCTATACTCGGTGATTTACCGGGGCCAGGGGTAAGGACTGGTGAAATGGTTGACTTACCCTTCAGTAAGGGTGATTCATTAACCTTTAAGCTATCTAGTGAGGGTAAGGGTTACGTACCAGTGCCAGTTAAGGAATTCTTCGACATTGTCGATAAGGGCGACGTAATAATAATGGATGATGGTAGGATAAAGCTTGAGGTAACTAGTAAAGGTAATAATGAGATTAATGTAGTGGCCTTAACGAACGGTATAATTAAGACTCATAAGTCAATAACAATAATGAATAAGGATTACCCACTCCCAATACTGGGTGATAGGGATAAGGAAGCTATTAAGGTTGCTGCCAAGTATAACCTGGAGTACCTTGGGTTAAGCCACGTTAGGAGCGTTGAGGATATTGAGAATGCAAGGGAGTACTTAAGGAGCCTCAACTACTCACCAACAATCGTCGTCAAGGTTGAGACGGCAAGCGCAGTTAGGAGCATAAGGGATGTGGCATGCGACGCGGACTACATCATGGTGGCTAGGGGTGACTTAGGAATGGTATTCAACCTGGAGGAGGTTCCTAAGATCCAGGAGAAGATCATTGCTGCGGCTCACTCCTGCGGTAAGCCAGTTATGGTGGCCACTCAGCTTCTTGAATCAATGGTCAATAACCCAGTACCCACTAGGGCGGAGGTGGTTGACGTCATGACCAGTGTACTTCAGGGTGTTGATTCACTGCTCCTAACTGATGAGACTACAATGGGTAATTACCCAGTTGAGGCTGTTGAATGGCTTAGGAGGATAGTTAATAATTATGAGAACCAAGTAACCCCCGGCTTTAGGGCTGATTCTACAGCATTTGATGAGAGAATGAAGTTTGCGCTAGGGGTGGCTGAGTTGGCTGATAATATAGGTGCAAAGATAGTGGTTTTCACTAAGAGCGGCTTAACAGCCATTAGGCTCTCCAGGTATAGGCCTAAGGTGCAGATACTGGCTGGTACCCCAAGTGAGGTAGTGTTCCGTAGGCTTAAGCTACTCTGGGGTGTTGAGGCCAGGGTCATTAATGACCAAGACTACGATAAGGGTATGGTGGATACTTTAAACACATACATTAAGGATGGTTTAATCAAGCACGGTGACCTAGTAATATTAACCTACGGTCTCAGGCCAGGGGTAAGTGAGTATGAGCATGTGATTAAGCTGATTAGGGCTTAGTTCATTACTAGAAAGACTTAAGTTATTTAAATACCTCCACTAAGTTTAACCTATGGTTGATTTAGGGGAAGTAACAGTAAAGGAGCTTGAGTACCTGAGAGCCATCAATAATGAGGGTTCACCAATATCAATAACCTCATTATCCAGAAAGCTAGGCAGGTCAGCCTCAAGTGTATACGAGGAGATTACCCACTTAGTCTCAAAGGGCTTCGTTACTAAAAGCCATGAGGGAGTTTGCTTAACGAGCGATGGTAAGATGCTGCTTGAGTTGGTTGATAATAGCCATAGGATAATTGAAACCTGGCTTGTCAGCCTAGGCTTCAGTGTTGAGGAGGCTTGTAGACTTGCATCGAAAATGGAGACCACAATGCCCATTGAGGTTCTTAAGAAGCTTTACGAAAACATGGGTAAACCAAGCTCCTGCCCACATGGTAAACCCATAACCTTCGAAGACACGGCCCCAAGAGCGGCAAGTGCCCATTAATTAAAGCTAACCTTAAGAATCCAACAAGAGCGCCTAAGCCCTTCTAGGCGTTCTGGCTCCACAGGCAGTGCAAACTAATACGTATATCCTATCTTCTTTAACAAGGTACGTGTCTATGGAACCGCAGACTGGGCAGGTTACGTAAAGTTTAATGTACCTATCGTAAACTGCCTCAAGGGTTCTTGGCGTGCGTTCAGCGTAGATTACTAGGGATCCATTAGGGTCAACATTACCTGGTACAGCCAGTTCCTTAATGAAGAACCTCGCCATATGTGTAACATCCCTGTTTAACCTATCTGCTATATCCTTGAAATTCCTAATAATAGTCCTCCTAGGCTCAATCTCAACACTAAGTTTAGGTATCTCCCTCCTCCTCTCAACCTTAGGCGTCACTATCTTGTAAGCCCTCTCAAGCAGCTTAAGGTAAAGTGGATCCACCGACATTAACCAACCCTACAGTACCCTACTTATAAGTGTATAGGGATCCTACATTCTTATAGCACTTAAGTACCTTAATTGGGAGGAAGAGGCTAGGAATTACTGTACTTAATCCAAGGTATTGAAACCTCATCAATTCTCCACCTTTGCCTGATTACACTATCCTCAATACTGATACTCACGCCGCTTCTATAGGCTAGTAAACCAGTCCAAGCAATCATGGCGCCATTATCGCCAGCGTACTCAGGGGGGACGACATGCAGTGTTGCTGCGTACTCTGACGCAACAATCTCCATTATGCTTCTCAGTATGTGACTCCTAGCTACACCACCAGCAAGTACAATCTCCCTCTTACCCAATAATGCTAATGCCCTTTCAGTAACCTCAGCTAACATGTAGTAAGCCGTGTTAACTATGGATAAGCAAACGTCCTCAGTCCTCTTCCCCTCCTTAACTAGCTTAACTGCCGCGGTGTATAAGCCTGCGAAGGACATGTCCTGCCCTTTAACAGTGTAAGGTAACTCTAACATCACCTTACCCCTACTGGCGCACTCCTCAAGGTGTGGTACACCAGGGTTAGGTAAGCCGAGGAACCTTGCAAACATGTCTAGGCAATTACCTACTGATATGTCCATAGTCTCACCAAAAACCCTATACCTACCACCCGAGTAGGCGGTTACCATAGTATGCCCACCGGAGACTAGGAGCACTAGTGGATCCTTAGCGCCTGTGGTCATTTTAGCTATCTCAATGTGAGCTACTCCATGGTGAACAGGCACAAGGGGTTTACTGTACTTAATGGCTATGAACCTGGCTACAGTAGCCCCAACCCTTAAGGCGGGTCCTAAGCCGGGTCCTTGGGAGAAGGCTACTGCATCGATGTCACTTAACCTAACACCAGCCTTATCTAAAGCCCTCTTAATCAGGTATGGCGCCTTCACGGCATGGTGATCCGCAGCCTCCCTAGGGTGAATACCTAAACCCTGGGGTGGAGTGTAGGTTTCATTCTCATTAGCCAATACACCATTCTCGCTAACAATCCCCACCCCTATAGTGTGGGCTGTTGACTCAATACCAAGAATTATCATTAGGTCTTAGGCGTCTTAGTTGTATTTAAAACTTATTAGGCATGCGTCTACTGCCTTTTTATTAGTAAGGGGTGTTTTCCCTAGGGATGAGGATGCTGCTGGCGCTTCTTGAATTCACCTACCTCTACTTACCCTCTGCCTTGGGGCTTGGCTTTCAAATATGGTGTAGCCGCATTTACCACAGTGCCACCTGGGTACTGGTTCCTTATGGTAAGCCATTACTGAACCACACCTGGGGCATAGCCTCTTATTAAACCTGAACACGCCCTTCTCCATATCTATAGTGTACCACGTGTGTGCCCTTGCCTTAACAGCCTTACTCATATTTAACATGCGGCTGGTTCCCTTTTTAAAAATAGCTGCTTAATCAATTCACTTACCGTCTTAATGAGCATTACCTAAAGCCGCAGCCTCCATCATGTTCATTAAACCTAACCCTTAAAGTAACGGGTAAGGAACAACCTTTATTAGGCTTAACTAAGGCAGTGTCCACGTGAAGAACCCCATTGAGGTTAGGAAGATTCAAGTTGCCGGTAAGTCCTCCTTAGCCGTAACTATACCTAAGAGGTGGGCTGAGGTGCTTGGGATTAACGCCGGTAGCCCAGTCTACCTGGAGTTTAGGGGTTATGAGATTGCAATGCTGCCTGCGTTAATGGTTCATGAGGTCGAAACCCAGAGGGTTATTGAGGTTAAGCCGGGTGAGGGTTCTGATTCAGTGATTAGGAGAGTCATAAGCGCCTTTATTAAGGGTGCGCAAATCATTAGGGTTACTTTCATGGGTAGTATTGATAGGGAGTTAATCGACGAGGTCACTAGGGAGATCAGCGTCCGCGTGCCCATGGTTGAGACCATAAGTTACGGTGATGGTGAAGTCAAGGTAACTGTACTATCCCCTACAAGTAGCATGCCTATTAAGAGCTTCATAGCCAGGATGAGTAATGTTGTGTCAGGAATGTTTAAGGATGCCTTAAGTCTAATTAAAATGGATCCTGAGGAAAGACTCAGCGTGGCTAGGGATGTCATGGATAGGGATTATGATGTTGACAGAAACTACATGCTTATACATAGGTTAATAAACATGACTATAAACGGTTTAATAAGCGTTAAGAGCGTTGAAATTGATGATAGGCCTGAGCTCTTATCCTGCCTACTGGTCTCTAAGTCCCTTGAGAGGTCAGGTGACCATTCCTGGAGGATTGCCCAATGGATGCTTGAGGTTGGTTCAATTAATGAGAACGTGGCTGACTTAATACTGGTTCTTGGTGATGAGGTTAATAACCTTCATAAATCCGCAGTATCCTCATTCTTAAGTAGGGATGTTGATAAGGCGCAGACCGTGTTGGATATGAGGAATAGCATTGCCCAAAGGAGGGTTGAGGTTAATAATGCGCTTAAGGCCTACAGTATAACTGGGCCATTAAACCTAGTGATTGAGTCAATAGGTAGGTTAGCAGCCTATGCATATGATATTGCTGAGATAACGCTTGACACATACCTGTGAACCATGCCTTTAATAAACTGCATCAATACTTACACAGCGTCCTCATGTTAATGATTCCTCTATTGCTATTGGGCTTATAAAGTTTAAAAGGAAGGCGAAGTAAGGTTAATGATGTCTAGCCTATTTGACAATGTTAAGCCGCTTACCACAGGACAGGAGAGGTTAATTAATGTACTTAAGGATGATAGTAATGAGGTTATTGGAGCCTTTGGTCCAACTGGAACAGGTAAAAGCTTCATAACTGTGATTTACGGTATCTCAGCTGTATTAAGTGGTCGGTTTAAGAGGCTCATAATAGCTAGGCCTCTAATAGACATAACCAGTGGTAGGCTTGAGTCCCCTGAGGAGTTGGGTGACTTGTACTATAGGGTTGCTGGGCAATACCTATACGACATATTAGGCGACATGGTGCCTAGGGATGATATGGAGAAGATGCTTAGGGATGGTAAAGTAATTGTAACAGACGTTAATTATCTGAGGGGTAGGACCTTCGATGAGTCAGTGATACTGTTGGATGATGCACAGCACGCTCCCCCTGAGAACGCCGCGGAGGTTCTTATGAGGATGGGTAGGAACGCTAAGTTAATTATTGCCGGTGACCCAATACTGCAGAGACCATTAGGTATCGAGAAGGATGGAGCAACATTAATGAGGGAGGTCCTGCTTAATGAGGAGAACGCCATGGTTGTCGACCTTGGTTTAAAGGACATAATTAGACCTGGTGCTAAGAGGGGTCTTAAGCTAATGTTTGAGCTTAGGCTGAGGAGAAGGGGCCTTAATGATGATGAAAAGAAGCTAATAGACGTTATAAGGGTTCATGCCCCAGACGCAGACGTAGTTACCGTGGTGGGTTTCAGGGATATTAAGGAGAGTTTAGACATAAAGTCTGAGAATGTTCCAGATGCCTTAATAGTAGCTAAGGAGGGTTACCTAGGTAGGGTTGTGGGTAAGGGTGGTGAGAGGATTAAGGCTATTGAGAATGATTCAGGCTTTAAGTTAATAAGAACTGTTGAAATGAGCCTTGACTTCAAGCAGTGGATCAGAACAATACACCCAATGAGTTGGATAACTAAACACATTGTTGACGTTGATTTCGCTGGACCTGAACTACAAGTAACCTTAAGGAGGGAAATGGGGGCCTTCGTTGGGCCCAGGGGAACCTACATTAGGCTACTTGATAGAGTCTTCAAGAGGCTACTTAACATTGGTGTTAGGGCAATTGAGGAGGAGCAGCCGTCGGAGTCACAGTAATTGTCTTAAAATTCGCCTATTGTCGTATAAATATTCTGCAGTTAAAAAAGTTTATTTACCTTACGCTCTAGGCTTCCCAATGCCAGTGAAGGTGAATCAGTTAATGAGGAGAGGATTAATATTTGTTGATGCATCTACACCCATAAGGGATGCCGCTAAGGTAATGACTAATGACAAAGTAGGCCTATTGGTAGTGACTAACGGTGGTAAGATGATTGGCGTGGTCAGTGAACGGGATATAATGAGGGCGGTGGCTGATGGAGTGAATTTAAGTGAACCAGTGGAGAGAATAACTACGAGAAATGTCGTCACAATAAACCCTGACTCAACATTATATGAAGCCGCTGAGTTAATGCATAGGTTCAACATAAGGCACCTGGTAGTTGTAGATGAGGTAGGTAACCCAATTGGTGTATTATCAGTAAGGGATGTAGTTGCTGAGCCTGTGAGATTAAGAATTCTTGCGGAACATAGCTCCGTAAGTTCGGTTGAGGAACAGCCAATACCCCATACTGACTAGTTAAATCCGCAGTATTTTAGTGTCTTAAACTTAAAAGGTAAGTGCCCCTCTTTAAAGCTGTTAAGTGAAGCTTAACCCAGCTTAAAGTTTATAAAACTAAGGGATTAAGACTAGGCGTGCCGCATAGGTCTAGGCATAAGCGTGGTAGTAGTGGATCAGTCAGGCCAGCTACTAAGACAATACCACCGTGGTTAAGCTATAGCCCTGAAGATGTGGAGAGGCTTGTGGTTGAATTAGCCAGGAGGGGGTTTACACCATCATTAATAGGCATTATACTGAGGGATCAGTATGGTATACCACTGGTTAAGGTTGTTACAAATAAAAGGATTACTGAGATACTTGAGGAGAATGGGCTTAAGCCTCAGATACCGGAGGACTTAATGGCGTTGATTAGAAGGGCTGTAAACATTAGAAGGCACCTTGAGGAGCATCCTAAGGATATGTCAGCTAAGAAAGGCTTAATGTTAACTGAATCTAAGATACACAGGTTAGTTAAGTACTATAAGAGGACTGGCGTACTCCCAGCAAACTTCACCTACAGCCCAGAGAGATTCGCCATGGCGACTTAACGGTAATGGAATAGAATGATCAGTAACAGTTAAAAGGGTTAGAGACCAACCGTATTATGCAGTATGTTAAGCTTGGTTGGTCTGGGGTTAAGGTTTCACAAATATGCCTTGGCATGTGGCATCTCCCCCCTTCTAGGGTTAAGGATGAGTATGGTGTCTATAAGGTTGATGAGGAGGAGACTACTAGGATAATTAAGAGGGCTATTGACTTAGGAATCAACTTCATAGACACAGCCAACGTATACCACGGTACGATGTCTGGGCCAGATTACATTCACGCCGGTAATGCTGAGAGAATATTGGGTAATGTGCTTAAGGGTTATGATAGGGAATCACTGGTTATAGCAACAAAGGTAAGGTTTAGAATGGCTCCTTGGCCTAATGGTGAGGGGTTGTCTAGGAAGCACATTAGGTGGCAGATTAAGGAATCATTAAGGAGACTTGGCTTAGAGTACGTTGACCTATATCAAATACATGCCCCCGATCCTGATACTCCTAAGATTGAGACTCTTAGGACTCTTAACTACCTTGTTGAGGATGGTTTAGTCAACTACATTGGTGAAAGCAATCACCCAGCCCACGACATAGTAGAATTCATGGAACTAGCTGAAAGAAGGAACATGGAACCCTTCGTGACAATGCAGGAGCCGTACAACTACATTGAAAGGTGGATTGAGAACGATAAGATACCTGTGGCCAAGAGGTACGGCATGGCAATACTAGCCTACATACCTTTAGCTCAGGGAGTATTAACAGGCAAGTACGTTGACTTCGAGAAGAAGACCTGGAGAATACCTGAAATGTCTAGGGCGGATTACATAGAAGGTATGAGACGCAGGTACTTCACTGATAGGAACCTTAAAATACTCATGGAATTCCATGAGGTAGCTAAGGAATTAGGCGTAAGTGATTCTCAGTTAGCATTAGCATGGATGCTTAAGAGAAGTGAGAACCTTGGAGTAACGATAATACCCATAATAGGCGCAACAAGTGTTAAACAGCTTGAAGAGGACTTAGAAAGCCTAAACGTTAAGATAAATGATGATGTAATGAAGAGACTTGAGGATATTTATAAGACTGGGACCTCCCAATAATCAGCTATAGTTAAGAATAAGGTCCCTAAGTTTAAACTACTTAAGCAATCTTAAACAAATATAATACCGTACGGATATTGAGGATCTTGCCATATATGTTAAATAAGTTAGTAATCAAGCATGTATTTGTTAGGGTGAGTTTACTAGCGCTTAATTTTTAGTTGATGGTTTCTTTAATTTTAGGAGTGGTTTCAAGTGTTCCTCCCTTGTCCCTAATTCCCTTAGTAGTTTTATGAATTTACCGTGTAGCTCCTCAATTATTTGCCAGTTCCCTGAGGCAATGTTAACGCCTTGTTTAGGGTCTTTAACCAGGTTGTATAATTCGGTCTCAATCCTACCGAATGGTTTAAGCACCCTTGGCTTACCATCAACAATCATAGTGTACGTAACCCCCTCAAGCCCTTGGGAATCCTCAAAGGCCATTATTAAACTCCACTCATCTGCCGTTACAGTAGGCCTCAAACCACCTGCAGTACCATGTATTATGGGTGGGCTTGTGACCGCAATACCCCTAATAGGCTCCTTAACCTCACCGGTAATGTAGGGTAGCAGTGGTTTTCCCTGAACACCATACTTAACGTAATCAACGCCAGCCAGGTTAAGTATTGTTGCGGTTATGTCTGGTGGTTGAACAAGCCCATTAAACTCAATGCTCCTAATCCCCATTGAGTCTGGGAACCTTACAATTAGGGGGATGTGGGCAACCTCCTCGTATAATGGTGCGTACCCATGGTGCTCACCCATTATTACCGACTTACCGATTAAGCCATGCTCACCAAGGTAGAATCCATGATCTGAAGTGAACACTATGACTGTGTTATCAAGTAGGCCTAGTTCATCAACCTTCTCCAGAAGCCTACTAACCCACTTATCAACAAGCAGGGCCTCAGCCGCGTAAAGTGCCCTAACATGCTCAACCTCATCAATAGTTAAGTAGTCTGAGGGACCGTAGGCTGGATAAATAACCTCCTCACCACTGTAACCTGGGTCAAGCCTATCAATAAGCCATCTAGGTGGATCCCATGGTTCATGAGGATCAAAGAGGTCTACGTGGAGTAGGAATGGTTTACCCAGGTTGTAGTTCTCCTCAAGCCAATGTGAAGCCTCTATAATCGTCTTGGCAGGTATCCAATCCTCCTCATGAATCCTACCGGCATTATTCACAATATGCCTAAGGGTTGTTTCAACATCCCTAAGCTTACTTGGACTACACGGTAATTTAACATCCTTAACAATCCTAAACCTATCATTCTCCTGACCCCTAACCCAAACCCAAGCATCAAAACCCCTATCATAGTTAAACCCATCCTTAAGAATATGAGGAGTATCAGCAATCAAAACGCTAACATACCCAGCACCCCTAAGCATCACTGGTAACGTAACCTCACCAGGAGGTAATGGAGCCCAATCATGGTATGTGAATGTGAATTTACCAGTTAGTAAATCATGCCTATTAGGCACTGTTGGAAATGAGGCAGTGTAAGCCCTAGTGAAGAAAACACCACCTGAGGCTAGGTGGCTAATGAATGGAACCCTAACAACCCTGCCCCTAACCCTAAAACCAGTTATTAAATCAAGACGGAAAGTATCCGAAACAATAATAATAAAGTTAAGCGGCTTAAGCATAATAAACCACTAATAATGAGATATTAAAGCATAACCGCCAGGACACGTTAATCCAACCTTATTTAACTACCTACCTCAGCATTCCCATTTTATTACCACTTATAGTTAAGCATGAGGCTTTATTCATATAAATCAAGTTCTGTCAGTTAAAAACAAATGAAAACCATTAACTTGGGGGAAAATCAATTCCCATATACTGAAAAATAATATTAATTTTAAAATCTAAACTAAGCACGCATCAACTCATTTCCTCCTCAACGCTATTATTGCTGCTACTGCAGCCACCACTATTACAATCACCACTATTCCTGCTA